>JAOZNO010000343.1 GCA_029933755.1 Bacteroidales bacterium
GCACCACAATTTGGGCAAGTTCCATAATCGTAACTGTCTTTTTCAACACCTGTTCGGCGGATAAATGTCCAGTATTCGCTGAATTCCCTAAGTTTTTCCTTTGAACCACCCTCTAGTTTTCCATCTTTATTTTCAACATAATCGAAACACGAAGCATGAATTCTCACTGTTGCAGATTCGTAAAACTTATCAATATCTACTTTTACAAATTCGACTTTTTTAATCGAAACATTATCTAATTTATTATTTAAGCCTTCTTTTTTGTAATTGTCAATCCAAAAGGACCAAGAGACAAAAATATTGTCTGACAATAAATTTCGAACTATTTCAAGTTTATTCATCGTCCATGCATCATAAATATTGAAAAAATATTCAGTTGCAATTTGTGTGTTAAATTTTGTTTGCCATTCATCCCAATTCAAATTATGATTCTTGGCAAATATACTTTTACTTGATTCTAAATCTGATTGGAACACTGTTCTGTATTTTGTTCCCTTTTCAAGGGCATAATGTATCAAACCACTTGTTTTAAAAACAGGAGTTGTTAGTCGATTAAGAATATCTACAGCCCACTGTTTTTCTCCATTTTCTACGGCGGTATTGCAGCTTTCACATTTGCCTGATTTATTAAAACTAAGCGAGGCACCACAATTTAAACATGATAATTCTCGCATTTTTTCAGGTTCTAAAGACTGTACACCAACAAATCGAAAGAAACGCCATCGGTCAGTTAAACCAAACCTAGTCCGTTTTCCATTGATTGTTTGAGTAAAATTGGCTTGAATTTCAAGTAGGATCGTCTGTTTTCCTTCAAATTCTTTAATCTCTGAAATATAAATCGCACCAATAACAATTTCAGAAAGTTTTGATTTTATCTTTGCATTCTCAGAGGCATCGATAAGTTCTTGAGGCATAAATACGCTTAGTTTGTTGTATTCTGGGCTAAACAGCCATGAATAATGCCTATGGAATAATAATGCTACAAAATCAAGGAATAAGGTTTCAGAAAAGTTGGGGTCTGCTTTTTTTAATTTTTTAATTTCAGACTTAACTTTGTTCAACTTCGTTATTGATATGATACGAGTAGATGTAATCCCTAAATTTTCTCTCCTTTTAGAAAGGAATTTAGGTCCATAGATTACCAATATAAACATAGTGATAACAAGCGGCAGCACAATCCATGGATTTCCACCACCACCTCCACTGCTATAATCAGAATCACCATAATCATCAGAATCACTGCCGGACGAACCACTATCATTTGAATAAGAATGTCCTCCACCCGGGCGGGCATAAGCTGTATCAGGAACAAAAATGCTAATTGAAAATATGGTAAGTAAACTTATAGTTGCAATTATAAATATGCGTTTCATTGTTTATTTGTTTATTTTTCCACTAATTACACGAATTAATACTAAGTTATCTTTTGTTGTGCTGTCATCCGATGGTCATTTAGTGGTCATTCTCTTTGTAGTCATTAAATAGTTACTTTTCCAACTGTAGACTGAAAACTGCCTACTAATTATTTATCCTTTATAAACTTCATCTTGTGTAATTACTGCCAAAACCCATGAAAAATCGCCATTACTAATTTTTGAATCACAATATTCACAAATTCCGCTTTGTCCTATTTTATCAGCAACAGCGCCACAATTAGGACAAGTTCCATAATCATAAGTGTCGGTTTCTACACCAGTTTTACGGATAAATGTCCAGTATTCGCTAAATTTCCTGCTCTTTCTATTAGAACCCCCTACAACTTTTCCTTGCTTGTCTGCAACATAATCTTTACAGGAAGCAAAAATCCTGACAGTCACCGATTCATAAAATTTATCTAATTCAATTTTTGCAAGCTTTATCTTCTTGATTTTTAGTTCATCAAGCTTGTTTGTTAAACCCTCTGCTTTATATGCAGCAATCCAAAACATATATGAATCAAATAATCTGTCGCTTAGCAAATGACGGACTTTATCCAGTTTATTTACCGACCATGCATCATATATTTTGGTAAAATATTCGTGTACTACTTTGTTGTCAAATTTCGATAACCATTCATCTGTGTTAATATTGTGATTATCAGCAAAATACTTTAATTGATTTTCGTTATCAGGATGATAAATTGTAGATAATCGTGTACCCTTTTCTTGTTCGTAATGAGCTAGTCCACTTGTTTCAAAAACTTGTTGATGTAGTTTGTTTCTACTGCTGACATACCATTGCATTTCGCCATTTTTAACCAAAGTACCACAACTCTCGCACGTTCCTGTATCAGTAAAACCAGTACTTGCACCACAGTTCGGACAGGAAAGCTCTCTCATTTTCTCCGGTGTAGGCGATAATAAATTGGGCTTCCGTTTAAAACTCCATCGCTCTACAACATCATACCTTGTAGTTTTTCCTTTTTGTGTAAGTGTATAATTGGCACTAATATCTACAGTAATTCGCGTTAGTCCCGGGTAAACAGTTTTTAAATCAATGTTGCCTATAACTATTTCACTTATTTCTTTTTTTATTTTTCTGCTATTATGCTTGGCTATTTCAATGGTTGTTAAATACGGACTAAGGTTTTTAAAATTACTACTTCCCTGTAAAGCATGATATTTTGTGAATATTGATGCTGCAAAATCTAAAAACAATGTTCTTGAAAAATTTGGATCAGACTGTTTTAATTGAGAAATTGCTTTTTCAATTTTTAATGATTGTTTTTCAAAGTCTTTTTTATTTTTAGAAAAAAGCTTTTTCCCAGCCTTATATTTTTCATAATAATGATATGCAAGTCCGTTTAAGCCTAAAACGGCAAACATGAAAACAAAACCAAATATGGTAGCAAGTGGTGATGCTGGCTTGCTATCGCTATATCCTTCTGTAGTACTATCATCATTTAACTCTACATCATCCCAATACGAGCTATTGTCCTCAGAAGATGAGCTGTTGGAACTTGAGCTGGAACCAGAGCTTGAGCTCGAACTTGAATTGGAACTTGAATTGGAACTACTATTATTGTATGAATGCCCACCACCCGGACGTGCATAAGTTACTTCTGGTGTTAAGGTGTTGATTACAAGAAGAGTAAGTAGGCTTACTGCGGTAATTGTAAATAATCGTTTCATTGCTTGTTAGTTATTAGTTGTTATTTCCTTATGATAGCGGCATTAGTCATTAGTCATTAATTGTCATTGGTCATTAATTATTATACATTAGTTATCCTATACTATTTACTGATTTATTTAACTTATATAAGTCATAAGGCCACATAACAATGTCCCAAAGCACGGTATACACATACTTAAATAGGGCTAAATACATATTAGTTTTATTACGGATTTTATATTCAAGTTTTAAATTATAATAAGCATCAGACTCTTTACTGAAAACACGTTTAGCTATAAAATTCCCATTATCCTTTTTAAAATAAATATTGCTGGTGATACGTGATTTTGGATAAGCAGGACTATCATAATTTAAGCCAATAAAGAAAGTGGTGTCAGGTATTTGGCCTTTATCATATTTTATGAAATCGAAAAACACTTTGGGATCTTTATACTTTTTAATATAAGGTGTAAAAAACTTATCAAACTGGGATATAGTCTCTTCGAGGCTATTATAATCACAGTATTCAAATAAAAATGCAGGTTTCCCCTGTTTCATTTTATCTACTTCCTTAACAATTGGAAAGGATTTGTTTTCTGTTTGAATATACATATCTAACACCCTGTTTTTACCATTGAGCATTCCGGTAAATTGCAAATTATAATATTGTGTGCCTCTTTTTTTAATTTTCCCCAGGAAAACACCTTTAACGATAATTATTCCCGGCTCTTTAGCCATAATATATTTAGGGTCAGCGTCCTCAATTTGCAAAAACTCATTAGCAGGACTAAATTCTGTTTTTATTTTATCAGAATGTTCCTGTGTAGAGCATCCTTGCAAAATAAAACCTATAAACACAATTATTAATAGTAGTTTGAAAATTTTCATGTTTTTATTTTTCCACTAATTCCACGAATTAACACTAAGTTATTATTTGTTTATTTTTCCATTAATTCCACGAATTAACACTAAGTTATTATTTGTTTATTTTTCCACTAATTACACGAATTAACACAGAGGTGTTATCCCATAATCATTTAGTTGTCATTCGCTTTGCTATCATTAAATAGTTATTTTGCCCACTGCAGACTGAATACTGCCTACTAATTATTTATCCTTTATAAACTTCATCTTGCGTAATAACTGCTAAAACCCATGAAAAATCCCCATTACTGATTTTTGTATTACAATATTCACAAATTCCGCTTTGCCCCATTTTATCAGCAATTGCACCGCAATTCGGACATGTGCCATAGTCATAACTATCTGTCTCAACCCCGGTACGGCGGATAAATGTCCAATATTCAGAAAATTTTCTGATCTTTTTTGCTGAACCACCTACTACTTTACCCTCTTTATTAATTACATAGTCATTACAAGAAGCATGAACTCTCACTATTGCTGATTCATAAAACTTATCAATGTTTATTTTTGCAAAATCAATCTTACTAATTGTAACATTATCTAATTTGTTTGTAAACCCTTCTGCATTATAGTTACTAATCCAGAACATATACGATTCATAAAGCCTATCAGTTAATAGATGTCTAATAGTTTCAAGCTTTTTTATCGACCATGCCTCATACAGTTTTTTGAAATATTGAGTAACAACATCAAGTTCAAATTTTGCTTGCCATTCTTGTCTGTTTATATTATGATTATTTGCAAATGTGTTTAATTTGCCTTCTATTTCTGGCTGAAATACAGTTGATAATTGTGTTCCTTTTTCGGGAGCATAATAAGCTAAATCTTTTGTTTCAAAGATATTTTGATGCAATACTTTAGCTATACATAAATACCATTGCATTTCACCATTTTTAATAGTAACTCCGCAAGATTCGCAATTCCCTGTATCTGTAAAACCTACTACAGCCCCACAATGAGGT
>JAOZNO010000344.1 GCA_029933755.1 Bacteroidales bacterium
TAAAAAAGATAACCAAGACTTTATAAATGATCTAATCAATATCAGAAATGAGTTAAAAACGCATAGTGGTGAACAAGATAATTGGGAGGTTTTTAGACTTCATTTCAAAGAAGTTCACAAAAACTTTTTCGGTAATCTTAAAGCGAAATACCCCACACTTACCAAATCAGAACTAAAATTTTGTGCCTATTTAAAAATCCACCTATCCTCATCTCAAATAGCATCAATCCTAAATATTACTAAAGAGGCTATTAAAAAAACCAGGTACAGAATACGAAAAAAAATGGATTTGTTAACAAAAGACTCGCTTGAAGATTATATTGCAAAATTTTAAAAGATGATTTTTTGTCTTCCATAAAATCCCTTTCCCACCCTTGTTTGCGAGACTATTGATACGGTTATTATATAAACAATTTATTTTACGGATGTTGTAATTGACAGATAATCAATAGCGCCGGGTTAGGTAACTGAGCTTGTCGAAGTTTAACCCGGTGGAAGAATGATTACACGAGCTAAAGAAATTTGAAATATTTTTTACTTTTTTAATAATTTACAAAATATTTCAAATTTCAAACACCTTCATTTACATATCTCCCCTAAAGAAGCAGGGCTATTGATTTGCAGTTATTTATCCGTATTTCCACATCGAACTCAAGTTAATACAGAGATGCGCTAGAATAATTGTACATCACCTATTTTAATCAACAGAATATTTCAGATTAACACTTAACTTATTGATATCAAAGATAGTGTCTTATGAATTTTTGCAGTCTACCTTTTGTCCACTTAGTTGTCTTGTTTTATGTCTTGATTAATTATATGTTTGTATTTATAATTTATCATACAAATATTAAAACGTAAAACTAAAAAAATGAAAAAACAATTATTTATTAATTATTTAATGCTTGCCGTATTTATATTAGCAATCGTACCTACTGGGTTTTCTCAAGACAAAAGCCTTAAAAACATTGCTGTATTAGCAACAGGTGGCACCATTGCCGGAACAGGTGAAAGCTCAACAGGATCTAGTTACACTGCGGGTCAGGTTCGCATTGGCGAAATGATAGATGCAGTACCAAACATTCGGAAGTTAGCTAATTTAACCGGCGAACAAACAGCAAATGTAGGATCTCAGGATATGAGTGTTGAAGTTTGGCTTATTTTGGCAAACCGTATTAACGAACTTTTAGCAAAAGATGATGTTGATGGTATTGTGATTACTCACGGTACGGACACACAGGAAGAAACAGCCTTTTTCTTAAATCTAACAGTAAAAAGCGACAAGCCTGTAGTACTTGTATCATCAATGCGACCTTCAACATCATTGAGTGCAGACGGCCCATTGAATCTTTATAATGGTGTAGCAGTTGCCGCAAGTGATGCAGCTAAAGGAAAAGGTGTTTTGGTTGTTATAAACGATGCCATACTTTCGGCTCATGCTGTTAAAAAAATGTTGACCACACCCGTTCATGCATTCATGTCTCCCGAGCATGGGCAAATGGGAACAGTTAGCTTTGGACTTGTTGATTTTTTTCATGGACCACACGGTATTCATACTGTAAATAGCGAATTCTCAATTAAAGGAGTAAAAGAGTTACCACGTGTTGATATCATTTATGGATGTGCTGATGTTTCAACGGATTTAATGGGTTTAATGATTAAAGCCGGGGCAAAAGGAATTGTAATTGCCGGTGTAGGTGATGGGAACATTAATGCAGGAACACTGGAAGCAGCCAAAAAAGCTACAAAAATGGGCATTCCGGTAATAAGAGCCTCTCGTATTCCGGTTGGTGCTGTTTTAGTACATGGTGAAGTAGTTGATAAAGATTACGGAACTGTGTCTTCTGATGAGTTAAGTCCACAAAAAGCAAGGATACTTTTAATGCTTGCAATACAACAAGATAAAAATATGAGTAGGGAAAAACTACAGGAACTGCTTATTAATTATTAATAAAAAGAATTATAATGAGAGTTAAACTAATAATAGCATTTTTGATTCTGTGTTTTTCAGGATTTTTACGTGCTCAGGATAGACAATCAGATACTACCAGATATAGGACTATTATCCCCACTGAAAAGCAGAACCTCATGAAAAATGTTGACATAATTGCCAACACTCAAATGGGGTTTAGGAATGATTTTCAGGATGGTGAGTATTTAGAATCTAAATTCAAATTTGAACAATTTAGGTTGGAAATAAAAGGTTATGTACATGAAAAAGTCTATTTTAGATTTCGTCATCGTTATACCAGCACTTTTGAACCACAAACGGTTGACAAAATTATTAAAGGTGTGGATTTTGCTTACTTAAGATTCGACATATCAGACAAGTTACAATTCACTTTTGGTAAGACTTATGCTGATTGGGGCGGAATGGAGTTTGATCTGAATCCAATTGATATTTATGAATATTCGGATATTATTGAAATGGCCGACAACTTTTTGTTTGGTGCCGAACTTCATTATACCCCTGTAGAAAATCAAACCTTTGGTTTCCAGATTATTAATTCAAGAACTGGTTCTTTTGAAGAGCTTTATGACAGTATTCCGACAATAGAAGCCTCTAAAATACCTTTAGGTGTAGTGGTAAGTTGGAGAGGTAGCTTATTTGACGGAAAAATCTCAACCTTATGGTCTTATTCAGTATTTAATGAGGCAGACGGCATTTTTAAAAACTACTTCGCTATAGGTAATCAGTTAAACTTAAAAAAGTTTACTTTAATGTACGATTTTAAGATAAGTGTTGAAGACCTTGATAGAACAGGAATAATAAGTAATGAAGTTCCTGATGATATATATAATTACGCATTAAAAAACACCGTTTATTATAGTCATTGGCTAAGACTTGATTATCGCTTTAAACCTAAATGGCAAATTTCATTAGTGGGTATTTACGATAAGGCTTTATGGATGGGTGATGTTGATCCTCAAAAGAATACTAACGATTGGAGAACAGCCTATACTTTCATTCCGACCCTTGAATTTTTCCCATATGAAGATTTGAACCTTAAATTCTTTTTTGGAGGTGTTTATAGAAACTTCGACTATTCTGATTATTCCGCATCAAGGTTTGGACTCTCAGATTATAGTACCGGAAGAATTATTTTTGGAATTATTTCACCACTTAATATAATGTAACAAATGAGTTAATATTACTTAATATAAGATGATATAAAAATTGGCAGTATTCAAATCACAACGGCATCACAAAGGCCTACTGTGATTTAAATACTGCTTCTTTAATATACTTATAGAAAAAAAATAAATGTACCCAGACATTTATAGTTGGTGCTAAAGTTTTATATTGTGAAATCAGGCACATACCGAATAATAGTCATTTATGTTATGGCACTCTTTTAATAAATTAATCAGAAATTTTAAAATATATGAAAACTATTTTATCAGTTAGTTTAACACTTCTCAGTATTCTGTTTATTTCAATCCTTAGCATTGCACAATCAAATGAAAAATTGGCAAAAGCATCTCAAAACCCTCTGGCAAATTTTTTAAACTTTCCATTTCAAAACAATACTAATTATGGAGTTGGGCCATATAAACGTACTCAAAACGTACTTAATATCCAACCGGTAATACCCCTTCCTTTAGGGAAAAAATTATATCTGGTTAATAGAGTTATTCTGCCTATAATTACTCAGCCGTCATTTACTGAAGATATTAGCAATACGGGTACAGGTGATCTTTTATATACTGCCTGGCTATCTCCAACAACAACAAAAAAAATTAATTGGGGTCTAGGTCCTGTTATTCAGTTGCCAACATCATCTGGAAGTGAATTTGGATCTGGGGAATTTGGTATTGGACCTTCTGTTGTTCTCCTTACTGTAATTAATAAGTGGGTGGCAGGAGCAGTAATAAATAATATTAGAACATTTGGTGAGCAAAGTACAAACAAGTTTTTTATAAATTATTTTGTCAACTACAATTTGACTGATGGTTGGTATTTATTATCTGCACCAATTGTAACTGCTAACTGGAATGCTGAAGAAAATCAAAAATGGCTTGTTCCTTTTGGTGGTGGATTTGGTAAGGTTGTAAAATTTGGTGGCAAATTGCCTGTTAGCATTCAATTTCAAACCTTTTATAATGTGGTTAAACCAGATGCACTTGGTGACTGGCAGACAAGGTTTCAACTGCATTTTATGTTTCCAACAAAAAGCATGAGAGAAAAAATGAATGCTGCAAAATGAAGACTGCTTAATAAATTATAGCTTATACACTAATTTATTAATGAAATTTTTATAAAAAAAATAGACTATGGAATTTGACTCCCGGCAAACAATTATTGTTGCAATTCTGGTGCTTTTTTTAGGAAAGTATCTGAATAAAAAAATCAATTTTCTAAGAAAATACAATATACCAGAACCTGTTACCGGCGGGCTTCTGGCATCTTTGTTTTTCGGATTGCTGTACCTGCTGTTTGATTTAAATCTCAATTTCTCAACACATTATCGCAACATACTTCTAATTATATTTTTTACTGCCATAGGACTTTCAACACAAGTAAAAAGTATTATTAAAGGCGGCAAAGTATTAATTATTATAACAATTTTTGCCATAGGTTATATTTTTGTACAAAATTATGTAGGTATTTCAATTGCCAAACTGTTTGGTTTTCATGAGGCATATGGTCTAGTGTCAGGTTCAATACCGCTTCAGGGTGGCCATGGAAATGTAGTTTCATTTGTACCTGTTTTAAATAAGCAATTTGTTCTCTCCAACACCATGGAGATTGGTATGATAATGGCAACCTTTGGTCTCATTATCGGGGGAATATTGGGCGGCCCTGTGGCAAATTACCTCATAAAAAAATATAAATTAAAACCTGATGATGAATCAGATAATACTGAAATAGCCATTGGTTCCAAGCATGGAAATAATCTTATCATTGATTACGATTCGATACTAAAAGTTGTTATAATGCTTTTCGTATCCATAGGTATTGGAATTTATTTGC
>JAOZNO010000345.1 GCA_029933755.1 Bacteroidales bacterium
AAAAGTAAATATGCAATTAATTTTGTGAGGGTACTTACTGAGTTGGAACAAAACATTTATTAATGACTGATAATTTATTATACAAAGTTGCATTAAGTATGATTCCCGGAATTGGGAATGTAAATTCAAAGAAGCTAATTGCTCATTTTGGAGAAATTGAACAAATATTTAAAGCAAAGAAAGCAGATGTCCTAAAGGTTCCGGGAATAGGAGCACATTTGGCAAATACAATACTAAATAATAGTGCTTTAGATGAGGCTCAGCAGGAAATTGATTTTTTACAAAAGAATAAAATAAAAGCCTATTTTTTATTAGATAAAGACTACCCTGAACGATTAAAGCATTGTGAGGATTCACCCGTAATTTTGTATTTTAAAGGGAATTGTAATTTAAATAAGCAAAAAATAATAAGTATTGTAGGAACACGGAATGCAACACAATATGGTAAAGAGCATTGTAATGAATTAATTAAGAATTTACATGATAACGGACATGATCCCTTAATTGTTAGTGGATTAGCTTATGGTATTGATATTTGTTCGCATAAAGCTGCACTTAAAAATAATTTATCAACGGTGGCGGTTTTAGGTCATGGTTTGCAAATGATGTACCCGGCTTCGCACAGGCAAACAGCTCGTGATATTATAAGCAGGGGTGGTTTATTGACAGAATTTTCAAGTAAATCAAAATTAGATCCTTCAAATTTTGTTAAGCGTAACCGAATTATTGCCGGAATGGCCGATGCCACTATTGTTGTTGAATCTGGTCAAAAAGGTGGTTCATTAATTACTGCCGATATTGCAAACTCTTATAACCGTGATGTATTTGCTTTTCCTGGCAGGGTGCATGATAAGCAATCAATAGGTTGCAATCGCTTAATAAAAACCAACCGTGCCGCATTAATTGAAAACATAAATGATTTAGAGTATATTTTAGGCTGGGAAAAAAATGAAAAAAAAGATGCAGTTCAAAAACAACTTTTTGTAGAGCTAAGTCCAGATGAAAAAACGATAATGGATGTGCTAAAATCAGCAGAAGATTTAAGTGTGGACATAATTTGCCTGAAATCTAATTTCCCGATGAGTAAAGTGTCTTCGATTTTATTAAAACTGGAGTTTTCAGGCTTAGTTAAAAGTTTTCCGGGAAAAATTTATAAACTAGGATAAGTCGCATAATCTATAATCTCCTTTGTTTATTAGTAAAATGCTCTAAAATTTTGTATTTTTGTATAAAGCAGTATAAAATGGATACATTAGATATAGATTTAAGCAAAAAATATACTTATGCAGATTATCTAAGTTGGTTAGATGATAAAAGGCGTGAATTAATTAATGGCTTTGTACATTTAATGACTCCTGCACCAAAAAGAAAGCATCAAAAAATATCATTTATACTTGGTAATAAATTTTATAATTGTATAAATAAAAATAACTGCGAAGTTTATACAGCACCCTTTGATGTTCGTTTACCAAAAAAAGGAGAAACTGTAGATGAAAAAATATATACAGTTGTACAACCAGATATTTCAGTAATTTGTGATCTTAGCAAATTAGATGATAGAGGTTGTATCGGTGCACCTGATTTAATTGTTGAAATATTATCGCCTTCAACAGCAAAAAAAGATATGAATGATAAGTTTGATTTATATCAAGAAGTTGGTGTAAAAGAATATTGGATTGTAAGTCCTAATGATGAAAATATAAATGTGTTTTTATTAGATAAAAAAGGCAAATATCAACTTATTGGGATGTATGCCGGCGATATGGAAATAAAAGTAAATATTTTTGATAATCTAAAAATTAAATTAGAAGATATTTTTACCGAATAAGTTAACTGAAAATACAATATTTACCATGTTTTAAAAACTTTCCCCAAAATATTCTTCTTCTTTCTGTATTTTCTTTTTTTCCATAATCAGTCCCAAGTTTTTTTTGCCGTCAATTTTTACTACTAGTGGTTCTTCAAAATGTATATGCCTTAGGTATTCATTCTCACTTACTGCTTCTATTTTATTTAAGAAATCAACATCATAATGCCCATCGTCTGCATATGGGTTTAAGGTTAAATATCCAACTCTGAATGAGGTCAGGTTTTGAAAAAAATGGGTTCCCTGGCTAGGATCAATTCTGTAGTTAGGTAAACCAGCTTCAATAATTACTTTAGCTTCCGAAATATCAGCCCATTTTACTGGGATACCCAGCCAATGATCATTAGAGCCCCAACGACCTGGGCCAATGAGAATGTAATTTTTATCCTCGTTAAGGAACTTATTATTTATATCGGCAATCATATTAACAATCTGTGGGTTTTTGGATGGATCAAAGGATTCTGTTTTTATATAAACAATATCATATAGGTCGTTTATTTCACCATTTCCTAATGCCTGTTTTGAGTAAATAATTGTATCATTTTCATTAATTTCTTCTAAATTGGTTGTTAGTGATTGACTATTATCTACAATTGGTCTTACCTGTAGTAAGTTGAAAACAGCCGGTTCATTACTTTTTTTAGGAATATTCATTGCAAACTCAATTTCAACCGGTGAATTCATTGCATTTTGAGTAATTTCAGAAACTTTACTAAGAATTTCAGCTAAAGGATATGCATCAAATTTAAGAATATTTGCAAATGTCACTATTTTTTTTCCTTCATAATGTGCCCCTTCTTTTATTGTATTATCGGCATAATCATAAACTGAAGCAACATATTTTAATGAGCCATCTTTTTCTGCTTCTTTTATCCTTAGTTTTAGTAAATTAATTGATTCGTCTGGTGAAGGAACGAAACTTTCAGCATTTAAATCCAGTGCAAAAAATGTTTTTTGTGAATCGCGTAAGGTTAAAGCAGTATCTGATAGTTGAAGGATTTTTTTAGGATATTTTGGTGAAAACCTTAATGTTCTTCCTCCTTCAACAATTTGTTTACCTAATCCAAGGCAGATATTTGCCACACCATCCTCAGGCTTTTCAGGCTCAATAGGGTAAAAATTAATTGACCGAACAACTCCTGATAAAGTTGGGTAATAGCGGTCTCCATATTGCTGACCACAAACTTCTTGTAAAATAATACTCATTTTCTCTTCATCAATAACACTACTTGTTACCCTCATATACGATTTACTCGACTTATAGTACACCGATGCGTAAACTGATTTTATAGCATTTGTTAATATTTCTAACATTTGCTTGTCATTTACCGTGTGCGGAATCATATAAGTTGAGTATACTCCTGCAAAAGGTTGATAGTGAGAATCTTCCAGCTTGCTCGATGATCTGATAGCAATAGGACTCCGGGTTACTTTAAGAAATGCTTTTAAGTCTCTTAGGATTTTGTCAGACATTTTTGCATTAATAAAGGCTTCAAGTATCTTTTCATCTTCAATATCGTTTAATGCAAATTGTAGCAGGTTATTGCTTTCCATAAATTCATCAAAGACATCTGAAGTAAGTACAACGGTACGAGGTATTGAAATTATAACATTATCAAAGGCATCCATTCCCTGTTTCTTCTTTATAAGGGAATCTAAAAATGCTAATCCACGAGCTTTACCACCTATTGAACCATCACCAATACGGGCAAAGTTTAAATATTCATCATAATTTACACGATAAAATTTTGCAATTACACCACGACCTTTATTTAATCTGAAATTTGAAATAGCCTCATATAAAAAGCTACGAGCATGATCTAAATTCTGAAAATCATCAATACTCAGGTATTTGAATAATTCTGCCAAAGGAAATAAAGCCCGTGCATTTAGCCATTTTGAAAAATGATTACGTGAAACATGATATTCAAATGATATATCAGGTATGTCGTATAAATTCTTTTGTAAGGATTTTAAATCTGAAGCCCTTGTTATTTCTTCATTTGTTTCAGGATTTCTGAAAACAAAATCACCAAAAGCAAAATATTCATTAATAAAATTACGAAGTTCACGCGAAAGTTTTTTTGAGTTTTTATGAATAAACCCAACCCGCATTTCTTTAGCAATTTTTAAATTTGATGCATCAGATGATTGTAACAGTAGCGGCATATAAGGATTGTCTGCTTTTATTTTTTTACAGAACCTAATTCCTGCGGTTTTATCCTTTTTGCCTCTGCGTTTATAATTAACATCAGAAATTACTCCAAGTACATTTCCTTTATATTTGTTATATAAGCTGCTGGCTTCTTCATAATTTGTGGCTAATACTATTTTAGGGCGACCTCTTAGCCTTACCATCTTTTGATGTTCATTTAGCCCTTCAGCCATAAATTTTTGTGACTGTTTAAATATAATTTTTTAAATATTTTGTAGGTAGCTTGAGTAAAAACGTACAGAATCTTCAACTAATATAATTACCTGAACACCAACATGTTTAACGTCATAATTCACATTCATTTTGTCTTCAATAAGCTTAATGATTGCTAGTAAAATGTCGGCATTTCCCAACCAGCAAAAAACATAATCAATGGCGCTTAGGTCTTCTTTTTCAAGTGTCATTGTTACTTCTCTTGAAAAAGGTGTTAAAACAACAATTGGGATATTAGCATGACGTTTTTTTATTTTTCGTGCTAATTCAAAAGGTTCCAGTTCACCCACACTCAACATTTCAATTACCATGTCTATTTCTTGTGTTCTTAAAACATTAAAAGCTTTTGAAGCAGACGAAACATGTATAAATTGTGGTGGATAGCGTAAGTTTAAAGAAACATATTCATTAAAAATTTGCTCATCAATACGTCCATCTTCTTCAAGCATGTAGGCATCATAATTACTGCAAATTAATAATACTTTATGTATCCTTTTTTGCATTAATTTGCTAAAAGATATTTCTGGAAATTGAAATTTTCTTGAGTTTATAAGGTTTATTTTTTCTTGTTTCATATATTAATATATTGTTAAGGCCACCTCTAATAATTAATTTACAACAAGATTTTCAGAGTTTTTCATAGACGATGGAAATTTTAGCAGTACTATCGGGATAATAC
>JAOZNO010000346.1 GCA_029933755.1 Bacteroidales bacterium
GTATTTAATGATGAAAAAGGCAAAATTTATATTCTGTTTTTAAAAAAATAGTCTGAATAAACTAATTCAATAGGCATATAAATATCAATTACACAATTAAATGGTTATCAAATGAGAAAAATATATACACTCTTTTTATTCGTTTTTATACTTATCGGTAATACAAATGCTCAACAACTTTCTGATTATCGGTTTTGTGTAGATCCGGGACATGGTGGTCATGATCCATCAAATGACCGAAGAATTGAATTGCCAAATGGGATTATTTTTTGGGAATCAGAAGGTAATTTGGTGACAGCATTTCACTTAGAAGCGATACTCACTAATTTAGGAGCTAGTGTGAAACTAACCCGTACAGCAAATAATGATGCAGATGATATTTCATTAAGTTCACGATCAACAATAGCCAATGATTATGGTGCAGATTTTTTTCAATCAATACATACCAATGGTTCAGATGGTACGGCCAATTATTCATTAGTTCTGTTTAAAGGTGAAACTGATGCTCCTGCATTCTCTGAGGCAAAAAGAATGTCAGATATTATGGTTCCACAACTTCAGGCCGTTTTACGAACAACAAATGCATATAGTAGAGGTGATATGAGCTTTTTAGGTTTTAATTTAGGTGTTTTGAACAATGCTCAAATGCCTTCAACTTTATCAGAAGGTGCTTTTCACGATTTTCCAGAATCAGGTTTGAGACTAAAAAGCACACATTTTTCAAAAAACTATGCCTGGGCAATTGCTAAATCCTTTCTATCTTTTTACAATAAGGCAGGATTCTCAGACGGTAGAGTAGGAGGTGTGATTACAGATGATTATACAAACGAGGTGATAAATGGAGCAGAAGTTATCGCCAACCCTGGAAGTTTTTCTTGTACTACAGATAATAATTATAATGGATTTTATGCTTTGAATTTAGCCCCCGGTAATTACACATTAAGTATTTCGAGGGATGGATATGTGAGCAAAGATGTTAATGTGAATATTTCAGGCAATGTATATACTGAATTAGAAATAGATCTTACTTATTTTAATGATGGCAAACCTCGTGCTGATTTTTTTGTCAGTGGTTTACCTGCTGGTGCTGGGCAGTCAATATCTTTTGATGCATCAAATTCATTAGATCCCGATGGAACAATAAGCTCTTATGCTTGGGATTTTGATGATGGCAGTAACGGAACAGGTGTTAATATCAATCACACTTTTGCTAGTGATGGTGTTTATACGGTAAATTTAATTGTTACTGATAATGATGGTAAAACAGGTACAATAAGTAAAGATGTTACTATTGAAACAAATCCACCTTTAACCCCTGTAATTGCTTCTGTTATAAAAGGCGCAGATAATGAGGTGAAAATAAGTTGGTTTAAAAACCCCGGGGCAGGTGTTTCCTATCGTATTTATTCATCAAATAGCGATAATTTGGATGATTTTACACTTCTTGTGGGTGAAAGCAGCTTGGTTTATGGAACTGTGGAATATACAATTAGTAGTTTAGACCCGAACACAAACGGTTATAATTTTAAAATAATGGCGGTAAATTCTGCCGGAGAAAGTGCTTATAGTGATACCTATTCCATTTTCAGATCAGATGATGCAAATGCCCAAACGGTACTGATTGTCGATGGTTATGACCGTCTGGGTTCATGGGGACAAGCAACACATACTTTTGCAAATACCTATATGTCTACTTTACGTGATGCCGGAAGTTTTAATATCTCTACGGCCTGTAACGAATCTATTTCTGATGGAAGTAATGATTTAAATAATTTTGATATTACGATTTGGTTTTTAGGTGATGAATCAACAGCTGACGAAACCTTTAATAGTACGGAACAGGGGAAAGTAAAAGTATATTTAGAAAATGGTGGCTATTTGCTGGTAAGCGGTGCAGAAATTGGCTGGGATTTATATGCAAAGGGATTAAGTAGTGATAAAAGCTTCTATACTAATTACTTAAAGGCGAATTATACTGCCGATGGAAGTTCAGGAAACAATCCGGCTAACGGAATATCTGGAAGTACTTTTAATGGAGTTTCTTTGAATTTCGGACAAATATATCCTGAAGATTATCCTGATGAAATAACTGCTACTTTGGGATCTGAAAATATTATGAATTATAAAAACGGTCAAGTTGCAGGAATTGCCTATAAAGGAAGTTTTGGTACAAGTAGTGAAATCGGTTCGGTAATAAATATTGCTTTTCCTTTAGAAAGTGTTTCTCCACCCTCATCATTAGTTCCATTTATGCAAAAGGCAATAGCATATTTTAGTGGCTACCTAACTGGTTTAGATGATGTAAATAGTAATTCTAAATTTGAATTTCGCTTATTTCCTGTACCAACAAATAATGTGTTAAACCTTCAGTTTAAAGAAAGTATTTCCGGAGAGATAGATGTGGTGATTTATAATCTTTCAGGAAAGAAGATTTATAGTCAGTCGCTCATTTCTTTAAAAAATAAAGGGTTATTTACTATTGATATTAGCCATTTAAGCAACGGTCTGTATATGCTAAAAGTTAATAATCAGCAACAAAGCCATTCTACAAAATTTATAAAAGAGTAGGCTCTAGAATGAATGGAAAACAAAAAAGAAAGAGCAAAGTACACGAATAAAGATAAATGATATGGATAAGCTTAAAATTTCTGTAAAAGAAGCAATCGAATTAATAAAAAACAATAAGTTCAGTACAGATATTGAAATAGATTTTACTAATGCAAAAATTGATGCTTTTGATACTGTTTTATTAGGTAAAAATGGAATTGATGTCCCGGAAGAATTAATTAAATATGATGATACTAAAATTGATTATTCTGATATTGCAGCAATAACAGATGAAGATATAACGAGTGGCAAAATAAAATGGACAGTTAATGCTGAAATTCCTTTAGAAAAAGAAATAACAGATTGGATTGAAAAAGAAAACATTAATCTAAACGAATTTACAGCAAAACTAATACGTAATTTCTATGAGGGAATAAAATCATTACTAAAAAATGCAGCATTATAATAGCTATCAATCAATTAGCTGGACTATTAATGTTTCCATACTGAGCCCTACTTTTTTCTATTTGCATAACAATACCAATTAGTTACTCCCATAAAGTAATACAGGCTTTGTTTTCCACTGTTTATTCCTCATAATACTCAAAAGCATCAATAATATCTAAATAAGCACCATCAAAACCGGCATCTAATATTTTTTTAAGATATGAATTGTCATTCCCGTAAATAATACTTTGCCATTCATCCATCCAATATTTTACTTTATAATTACCTGCCCAGTCGGGGTTTACTTTATCTAACCATTCAGGTGATCCTGTTTTCCAATCATTTTGCCAGTAATAACGGTAATCTTCTGCTTCGCCAATACTCATGTATGAAATAATCAGGCGTTTACCACCATTATTCTTAATTTTCATACTATTTATTTCACTATTTGTATATACTTCTTCGTTAAAGGCATAATCAATTAATACTATATCATAATTCGTAGCAGTGATAGCATTAATAAATTCCTGTTTTGTGGAATAATTTTCTGAATTTATCAGGTAAAGAAAGTTTTTTGCATCATTGCAAGTATTAATGTCTGAAGAATTTACATTACTTCGTTCTGCCGGGTAATTGGGTATTACGTTCAAATCTCTTTCAGGGGCTGCAAATGAGATATAGCCTTTTGCACTATTCTTTCGATACGAATCATCCATTTTTGAATGTGTGAAACAATAATCAGTTACCAAAACCGGCACATTGTTTTGTCTACATATATCAAGAAACGGAATCATCTCTTCTGTATCAGCCAGAGGTGTTGATGCATCATCATTTTCATATCCATAATAAAGATCTTCTCGTCCTACAGCATCAATGGCTGCCATATATTTTGTATTTGGTGTGCCATTCTCTTCACCATCAAAAGTAATCAGGTTGTGGCCATTTTGTGGAATAATCTGAAATGAAGTATTTATCCCTTTTGCATATATGCTGATTCCTTGAACAATATTTCTCATTTCCTGCTTATAATCACCACTTGCAGGTTGATTATCTTCATCTTTATTACAAGAACTTACACTAAATAAAATTAGGCTAATGAATAGTATTAATACTCTCATTGTAAATAGTTTTTGATTAAATATGATGCTATAACGCATTGCCATGTCAATTATTTTGAAATGATTTAGATTATTCGTATATTAATTGAAAATATATGGTTTGAACTTTGACCCCAATTATGCAAAAATTTATATTATTGATAATGAGTATATCTATATTTAATTTATCGGCACAGAATTATGTAAAACTGAGAGAAAATATGGTTGAAAGCCAGATAAAAAGGAGGGGAATTTCTGATGAAAATGTATTAGCAGCAATGAATAAAGTAGAAAGACACCTGTTTGTTCCGAAAGAATACTTAAAAAAAGCTTATGAAGATTCGCCATTGCCAATAGGTGAGGGGCAGACCATTTCACAACCCTATATTGTGGCCTTTATGACCGAAATTCTAAAATTGGACAAAACAAAAAAAGTGTTAGAAATAGGTACTGGTTCTGCATATCAGGCAGCAGTTCTTTCAGAAGTTGCCGGAAAAGTATTTACAATAGAGCTAATAGAATCACTGGGCAAAAAGGCAAAAACTTTATTAAAAAACTTAGACTATAATAATGTTGAAGTCAAAATTGGTGATGGTTACCTGGGCTGGAAAAAACATGCTCCCTTTGATGCAATTATTGTAACATGCTCGCCCACACATATACCTGAAAAACTAAAAGAACAGCTTGCCGAAGGTGGTTTAATGATTATACCAGTTGGGCAACGATTTTCACAAGAATTGATATTGTTAAAAAAGAAAAATGGCAAAATTAAACAAACAGATGTTATTGCCGTACGGTTTGTACCTATGAAAGATGAAAAAGGGAAAAGCTATTAAAATTTTTCATTTTCATTTTGAAAAAACTATATCTGTATTC
>JAOZNO010001078.1 GCA_029933755.1 Bacteroidales bacterium
CATAATTCTCACCGTAACCTTCCATATCATGAACATCCAAACCCATTTGGTGACCTAAACCATGAGGCATAAATAAAGCGTGTGCACCTTGTTGAACCGCATCGTCAATATTACCCTTCATTAATCCGAGCTCTTTAAGGCCACCAACAATAGTTTTTGCAGCCAAAAAATGCATATCTCTATAAAAGATGTCAGGTTTACTATTTTTAATAACTTCCATATTCGCTTTCAGCACTATTTCGTATATTTCGCGCTGTCGCTGATTAAATTTTCCACCTACAGGAACCGTTCTTGTAATATCACTGGCATAACCCAACAAACTTTCACTACCAGCATCTGTCACCATCATTTGGCCTAATTGCAGTATATTATTGTGATGATGATTATGCAAAGTTTCACCATGAACACTTAAAATAATAGGAAACGAAACAGGCCCTCCACCTGATATAGAAATACCTTCTACCCTACCGGCAATTTTTTGTTCAATAATTCCAGGCATAGCCATTTTCATAGATGTAGTATGCATCTCATAGGCAACATCAACAGCCTTTTCTATTTCAACAATTTCATATTCATCTTTAATCTCACGCAATGAGACTGTGGCTTTAATAAATTCCTCAGAAACAAAGCCTTTTACTTCATTATGATGAATATTTAAAAGATTAGCAATCTGAATAACAGTATCGCCACGGTAAGCAGGTAACATATGGATTTTTCGCCCTTGCTTAATTGCGTTTAAAAGCATTGTTGGCAAATCTGACATTGTAGCAGTATTTTCTACGGAGACTTTCGCCGCACGCTCTTTCATGCTTGGTTGAGGTCCCATCCAAATAATATCATCCATATCAACGTCATTACCAAAAAGATAATCCTTTCCGGAATCAACATCAATAACTGCGGCTAAATCCGGTTGGTTCAGACCAAAAAAGTACAAAAATGTACTATCCTGCCTAAAATGATAAGTGTTTGCGGGATAATTAAAAGATGCTTCTAAATTACCAGGGATAAACAAAAGACCAGTACTCATTTTCTGCCTTAAATTATTCCTGCGATTTCTATACACTTCTGAACGAAACATAGGCTAATATTTTAAATTTTCGCCTAAATTATAATCATTTTAGTTGATGCACAAGTTTTTAAACAATTTTAACGACCAGAAAAAGTCTAAATTATATATAAAGCCTCTTGGTAACTACTCAGCCACCTAATGGTCAAAAAAATGCCACAGATTACTTACGTGAGATCGCTTCGCTAAGTTCACAGAT
>JAOZNO010001079.1 GCA_029933755.1 Bacteroidales bacterium
ATAAATTACTTTAACAAAGTGCCACAGTTACCCTTTTGCTTTTAGTACTTGCAAAAAGGTTTTGCAGATATCAGGAATGAAGCGAATTGATTATTGCTTAAACTTAACAGTATAAAAAAACTGCTATGATTTACTCATTAGATCTTGCTATCAAAGTCTGTTTACGACTTCTTCGTATTGAACAAGGTATTTATCTGCGGCTTCTTTACTCAATTTGTTCAAAATTTCTATCAGTATAAAAACTTCATCTTTGCCTAAACCACTATCTTCAAAAAAATCAAGTAATTCTGTCAATACTTCTTCAATATCTTCCTGATCTTTAATTTCGGCATTTACAATTCTTTCTACTTCCGGTAAAACCATCATTTGATATACAATCTGATTTGGATCGTTTAACTGTATTGTTCCTTCGGGTAGACTGTCTAATAAATTTTCTGATTCCATTTTTTATTAATTTAAGCTATTATTTGTTGTTTTCTATATCAAAATAGTGTACTTATTTTAGTGGGACTTGGAGTCATTCCTCCACTTTTTCATACTTCAGAATGTTTTTCAGCGAGGCCTTCGCTTTGAGCGAAGGCCTCGCTAGAAAGTTCTTACATATTTATCAGCAATACTTTTATTAACAAGTTTTCCATCCCTGCTACCTGCATAATCCTTTGCTGAAGAAAATTGCCAGTCCGTTATATTTTTAACAAGTTTAGCTTTTACCGGATTTTGGTGAATGTAATCAAAACAAACTTGAGGATATTGTTCTTCAGGATTTTGCATATTGATTTTTGTTATGCTGTTTTCCGTAATAAATGACGGAGTTACTCCATTTTGACAATTAATGCATTCAGCTTTGGTTTTTCTTCGAAAAAGTGCTCCGGAACGCTTTTGTTGTTTATTAATAGCATTTGTGTATGATCTAAGCATTAAGCCTATTGAGTTATTGATGGTTCTTTGTTTTGCAGTCTGCTCAGCGAGGCCTTCGCTTTGAGCGAAGGCCTCGCTACAAACTGCGACCTCCGTTTCATTAACCAATACCATTAAATGAAAATGATTAGGCATTAAACACCATGCCAAAATATCTGCATAAGGTGAAATGTAGGTTCTAATTTTTTTTAGAAAAAACAAGTAATTTTCCTGTTCAAAAAATATCTTTTGGCTATTATTACCTTGGTTATAAATATGATAGATGTAATCTTTTTCTATTTGCATTATTTTCAGTCTTTTTTATTGCCACAAATCAGTTTGTAAATTATTTTCTAAATTTTCTCTA
>JAOZNO010000347.1 GCA_029933755.1 Bacteroidales bacterium
TTTTCTATGTCTCTGATAAGAAAACGTTAAAGACAAGGCTTTTGAAGTCTTAATTGTCAAGAGTTTACCTTTGTAAATAACTGACAATTCAGACGAGAATAACGTAGTATTTGGTGTTTTCTTGCAGAGGCTAAGTATTGAAATATTTAACAATATCATTACCATAAGCAATAAGCTTAGGGCCATGATATAATGCTGGAATAATTGGACTAGGACATAAAAAGTTTTTACTTGTATTTATATTCCTTATAATAATATTAACATTCATTTCTTTCAGACTTTGCAAAGTTGAAATACATGCCGGGCATGTTGGGTTTATACATATTGTATAGTCCATGTGTATTTAATTGAATAATGAATAATTTGAGTCAGAAGATTTTTTTTATGGATAGAGAAAGTTTGTTATTTAAGTTGCAGGCAGTAAAATAAATAGCTAATAATGAGTTCAAAGCAGGCTTTTCATCTCAATACCTGTAACTTATTCAAAGTATCAAAGCTATTTTTAATGGTTCGTTAAACTTTGCCAAAGTTGTCGTTTCAATTCATTAAATCATTAATAATCAGAATTATACCAACAATTAGTAAACTTTGGCAAAGCTTTAATTTTCAATTGATTGGGAAAAATGCACCGAACTATTTAACTTTACAAATAAGTATTAATTGTTTTTTCCATTTCAGCAACATTTTGTGAATTTTTTAATTTACCCACAACTTTTTTGTTTTTTAAATCGTAAAGAACAATGTAACCTGTACCTTTATACGAGTTCAATACACTTTCAAGACCCTCTGTTGAAGCAAGTTCTTTTGTTTTTTCTTTACTTTCAGAATTGGTGAAATCAAACTGAACAAAAACAACACCCTGATCTTTATACGTTGATTTTAGTTCTGTAATTTTCGGATCCAGTTTTTTACACGCTCCACAATAATCAGCATGGAATTTAATGGCTGCAATTTTTGATGTTGCATCATTACAACTTGATTTTGCGTGTTTTGTATCATCATCATGGTCATCACACTGTGCTACAGAAACATTTGTTATTAATAAAAATGACATAGCAACTACTAATGTACTTATTAACTTTTTCATTTGTTTTGTTTTTAATTATACATGAATTATTAATTATGAAACAAATGTAGTGTGGTTTATGAAGGTAGAATGTCAGCTATATGACAAAAAGGATGTTTTTGTCTTTAATTATGCTGTAAAAGTAGGGTGTAAAGTGAAAAGGAGTGCTTTTGTTTATTTTGTGTAGATTAAGAATAAGAAAAATTTGAAGAATTAAAAAGGACGGCAAAAAGATATTTTATGCAATAACTATTGTATAAATGGAATTTATGGTTTTGAATGATATGATCTTCCTTTCCAGAATCGTAATAAAAAATCAGAATTTTCTAGTATCAGCTTACCGAAATCTGTATTAAAAAAACTGAGTTTATCTTTGTAATTATCAATACAGTAATTTGCTAATTCAGTTGAGATTTGATAGGTCGTCAACAAATTAAAAGTGTCTTTATTACTTTTGTATTTATCAAAATCAGAATTTTCCTTAGCAGGGAATGCATTTGGAACATAGGCTAATTCTATCCCTGTTTTTTGGTTAAAAAATACAACAACTGTTTCGTCTATATCCCCAACTTTAATCCCTGTTTTAGTTTTAGGGGCTTTGCCAGACTGACCAATTGATATATTGTAGGATTTAATAAAATTATGCAGATAATCATCTAATTTACTTGTTTTTACAAAAGAAATCCTGCGATCCTTGTTTAATTGTAAAAATACCTTTTCTTGCTTGTGCAAAATTTCTGTGTTTATTTCTTTCTCCTCTTTTGTTAGTGGTATCTCTTTTTTGCTGGTAATAGATTCTCTTTCATCTTTAATTAGTCTGCTTGTCCTGTCATTGCTAATAAAAACTGATATGCCTGAAAACCACCATTCACCTTTCCAGTTAGCCATTCCCATAAGAACTACAGAACCTTTGCTTTTAAAAAGTTGTAAAAAATCAATTGATTTTTTGGTTACGCTAAACAATTGTCTTGTAGCAATATGTTCTAAAATAATATTATCATTATCTTCGGATTCAATAAGAAAATAACTACGAAACTTATTTCCAACACTCTTTAAATCATAATATGAGGCATGTTGTTTTCCAAGTATTTCAGCAGCCCATTCATTTGCCTTTAAACTTAATAATTTAGTGTTAAGATTAAATAAAAGAGTATCACGTAACTCATTCATCATACTTGCTAAATTTTCTTCAGACTCAGCATTTTTCTCCTCAATTAAATTTTCCGTTTGCCTTATTAACTCCATACCTGTATCCGGAAAAAACAAATAGGTATTAAAAGCAATTTTATCTATAAATTTCCGAACTTCATAATAATCTGTTTCAGTTTCATCTAAACTGTATGTTTTTTTCAAGTCTTTATTTTCGGGTGCAAACTCATATTCATCATCGAATATTTCCATTACCTTGCTTGCGGCAATAATCGTATATTTATTGAAAGGTTTGTCCTCAATTTCTTTAGTGAAAATATAAATAAAATACCATAACAGAAATGCAATATCCTGTTCGTTAATTTCTTTTTCAAAGTATTCATGCATATGGTAAAAAGGAAGTTTTTTACCATACATTTTATCATGTAGCCTTACAAATGTTGTCCAAATATTAGTTTCCGAAATAATATCTTCAAAATATGAAACAAGTAAACAACTTATTAAATCAATATCACTACTATATAAACCTATCCCATCAATATCACTGTTTGCCAAAACTAGGGCATCTTTAACTTTGTTACATAAACCCAGATAATAAGAATCTGTTTTAACCTGTTTGTGATAAGGCTTTATTGCAAGCCACTCTTTAATATAAATTTTGCTTTGTTTTGGCATAGGTGCAATATTTTATTTCTTAATCCGGATTGAAATGATTGATACAGATTGTCATTAAATCCATACCAATCTCAGTTCAATCTTTTTTCTGCTTTGTCAGGCTTAGGCCTCTTCAATCTCCTTTAAGGGAGTCAAATTCTCAGGTATTTTATCACCACCATCTGAAAATGGGAATACATCCATTATTGGTGATTCTGCAATAGCAGGAATTTCGTAATCACTAACTGTATCATGCAACAACTCTTCAATTGCCTCATAGGCTTCTTTCACATCATTTGCCTGTATTAATATATAGGTATTCGATTTCTTTTCTGTACCTTTTTCCTCATCAAGCATTATATAACTTACTTTACATTTAAACCAGCGATCGCCATTTTCATTAGGATGCAACTCACTGTAATTGGCTATTTTAATGTTGGTTACCAGGAACTCACCTGAAATATATGGTTCCATTTCTTCGTTAATTCTTTTTTCAGCATCGGTAAACGAAACAGCATCAACTAAATAAGGCTCATTCACCTTTTTTTCTTTGCCATTCTGATCCATTTTCTGATACCTTACTTTGCACTCATACCATGTACTCATTTATTTATATTTTAGATTTATGATTTTAATATGTTGAAGTTGGTTATATTTAGTACTCAGTTCCAGACTACTGACAGAGTACTGAAGACTGGATACTTTCTTCCTATTCAAAAATGTATAAGAAAATTATATTAGTCTCTAAAGCAGGTTTTTTCTGATCCTTAATTTCAATAACGATATTAAGCTCTGCTTTTGTAGTTCCACGCAAGTTTTTTACTGATACAAGCTTTGCAATCATTCTTAGTTCACTATTTACAGTAACTGCCTGCATAAATTTAAGCTTTTCAATACCGTAATTCACCATCATTTTCACATTCTTGAAATCAGCAACCTGTGCCCAAAGATATGGTAAAACCGATACGGTTAAATATCCATGTGCAATAGTGGTTTTAAACGGACTTTCAGTTTTTGCTTTTTCGGGATCAGTATGTATCCATTGTTGATCAAGCGTTGCATCGGCAAAAAGGTTAATTTGTTCTTGTGTAATTTTTAAATAATCAGATACACCTAATTCTTTACCAACATACTGCTCAAATTCATCAAAACTTCCTATTGTTAACTTACTCATTGTTTTATTTTTTATAAAATGTGCCCAAAGATAGAGTTTTTTTTTATTTTTATGGATGATTAACTTATCAATAAAAAGTGATAGGATAATTAAACCCGACAATGCTTTTTTAGTCAATTTAATCACTCAGGAAATGAAAATATTTTCATTAATACTCTTAACTTATATGACTATGGCAAATTCATGCGTAAACACACCCGAAGAAAGCAGTTTTTACCTTAAACTGAATTATAGTCGCAGGGAAAGAAGTAAGGATTCAAATCACCAAACGACAAACATTACAATAAAAAACAGGATAATTGAGTATTCAGCCACCCATGGTGGTCGCCATGCTCGGCCTAATATTACAAAGGAATTTAAATTAACTGAAGAGGCTGAAAACAAACTGGTTGAGTACTTAAGGAATCATAAATTAAATCAAAATATTAAAGAAAATATTGATAATGTATCACCTGGGATAAATGTAGATTTATCATTAGAAATTAATATTGGTGAAATCACCACCAAAACAGAGGTTTCTGGTGCGGTAAAAGTTTGGGGCTCGAAAGAATATGTGGAAAAGCAAAACAAACAAACCATAAAAAATAAAGATTATTATAATGAGATTCATTCACTATTGGTTTTTATGAAATCTAAATTAGGTTTTAAGGAGATTGAGATATAAAGAACCTCATTAATGTTCGTCATTGCGATCCGCTGGCTAGCGGAGAAGCAATCCTTAATTATAGACTCTGTGGTTTAAACATTGAATAGGCAAAGTTCTTATTGCATGAGATTGCTTTGGGCTATGCCCGCGCAATGACGTTCTTTGTGTTAAAGAGGTTTGAATTATTAATTTACAAAAAACTTTAAACCTAAATAGGGTTTGCTGATTTTCTATAATTCAAACTTAAAAGATTAATTTACAGTATATT
>JAOZNO010000348.1 GCA_029933755.1 Bacteroidales bacterium
ATAATGCAATAAAATTTACAGAAAAAGGATTTGTGACATTTGGTTACAAGGTAATTGAGGATACAAGTGATGGTGCATCTCTACAAATATTTGTGAAAGATACAGGAAAGGGTATCCCAAAAGAAAAACTTAAATCAGTATTTGATCGGTTTAGAAAAAGCGAAGAAGGTTCTGCTAAGTTGTATTCAGGTACAGGTTTGGGCTTATCTCTTGTAAAAGGACTAGCTGAGTTTATGAATGGTACCATAACAATTGAAACTAAAACGAAAGATGAACTTCCCTCCGGTGCATCTGGAACTAATTTTGTTATTGTATTTAAGGATATTATTGTTTAGCTTTATGAGACTTAGTTATGTTCTAATATTATTTTTTGTTCTGAGTTTTTTAAATTCTCAATTAAGTTATTCCCAGCAGAAATATGAGTGGCTGAACATTCCGGATTCTGTTGTGCATAATAAACAGCTACTTACTGTAATGAAGCAAAGGATTCGCCAAGCTGCTGTTTCTGAAAAAGAACATAATATAGAGCAAATAATAGCTGAAAGACAAAGAGCTGAAAGAGATGGCGATACATTAAAAATATCATGCGGATATTATATATTAGCTTCGTTAGAAGACTATTCAGGGAACTACCCACAGTCTATTGCACTGTATAAGAATTCTGCAAGTTACTTGAGGAATTCTGAGCATATATGGTTTATTGCAACACTATATAGTAAAATAGCTTATGCCTTGAGTCGTATAAGTGAATATGATTCTGCATTGGTGTATTATTCTAAATCGCTTGAAATTAGAGAAGCTACACAAAATAAATTAGGTGTTATAAATACAAAAAACTTTATAGGAAATGTATATAAACGTATGGGAAGCTATGATAAGGCTTTTGATTACTACACGGAGGCTCTTAGTTTAATTCCTGATACAGCTTTAAATAAAGCCAGGGCATTTACATTTGTTAATATTGGCTCCGTTTTTATTGAAACAGGTAATTTAAAACTTGCTGAAAAATTTTATTTGGATGCTTTACATATTCGTGAAAATTTTAATTCCGAGTTTTTAATAGGCCATTCGTATAATAAATTAGCCAGACTATATTATGTTAAAGGTAATATTGATTTGTCAATTGAATATTGTTTACGATCAGTTTCTATTTTTAATAAAAGAGAATGGAAAAAAACTTTACCGGGAACATATAATCTTTTGGGTTTGTGTTATTTGTCTAAAAAAGAGTTCCGTGCAGCACATGAGTTTTTTGACTCTTCAAGAAAAATTGCTGAGAAGGAAATAAATAGGATACAATTAGCTGAGAATGCGATTAATTTAGGGAAGTTGTATTTAGAAACTCAAGAGTATAAAATAGCTATTGAACATTTACAAAGAGCAATTGAACTAGGTGAGCAAATTAAATCTCAAACAATAATTATTGATGCAAACTATATTATTGCTGATGCATATTTTTATGACAAGCAATACAAACAAGCTTTTTTAGCTCAAAAAGAATATGAGAAATTGAAAAATGAACTTTTTAATTCAGGTTTTGCTGAAAAAGTAGCTTCATTTGTTAGTTCCAGAGAGCTAGAGAAGGCTAATGTTATTTTTGAAATGAAACAAAAAGAAAGGGAACTAATAGAAAGATCCAGAATTCAAGAAGAAAGATTATTGAAAAACATTTATCTTATTGCCAGTTTGATTTTTTTGATTTTTGTTTTTGTTCTATATCGGAACTTTAAATTAAAAGTAAGAAGAAATAAAGAACTGGCTAAATATAATCAACAAATTGTAAAAAAACAGCAGGAAATTCTTGCTCAGAAGAATAGTCTTGAATTGCAAAAAAAAGAATTAAGTGATACCTTAAGGAACTTACAGGTTTTAACTAAGGCCATTGAACAGAGTTCAAGCACTGTAGTAATAACTGATGTTGATGGGAATATTGAATACGCTAACCCTAAATTTACTGAAACAACAGGTTACACAATTGAAGAAGCCAAAGGGAAAAATCCAAGAATATTAAAATCAGGTGATAAGCCGGAGTCCTTTTATAAAGAAATGTGGGAAACACTTTTAAGTGGAAATGAATGGCATGGTGAATTTGAGAATGTACGAAAGAACGGAGAGACTTATTGTGAACATGCATCAATTGCCTCGGTTACTGATGAACTTGGGAAGATAACCCATTTTATTGCTGTAAAAGAGGATGTAACTGAGCGAAAAAAAATATTACAGGAATTAGAAGACTTAACTGCAATACAAACAAAATTGTTTTCGGTAATTGGGCACGATTTGAGAAGTCCCTTAGGAGCAATACAGTCAATGCTGGAAATAATTAACCAAAGAGAGGATGTAGAGGGGAATGAAGAGTTGTCAAAAATTCTTAAAATTATTTTAAAAAGTGCTATTTCAGTTGCTTTTCTTTCTGAAAATTTACTGAACTGGGCAAATGGATGGCAGGCACGGAATACATCACATGCAACCAGTTTTAAAATTACTGAGAAAGTTGATGAGAATATTGAACTTTTATCAAGTGTAGCAAGTCAAAAAAACATTAAGCTTATATCAAGTGTAGACTCTGATATGATTGCGTATGCTGACTCTGATATGATAAGTGTGGTTGTAAGAAACCTGATAGCAAATGCAATAAAATTTACAAATGTTAATGGTGAGATAAGGGTGTCTGCAAGTCATTCTGTTGATAATATAGAGATTGCTATACAAGATAATGGAATAGGTATAAAAAAAGAATTAATTCCTGTTTTGCTGGATGCATATGATTTATATTCAACTAGTGGAACTGAACGGGAAAAAGGTTCGGGATTAGGGCTGTCAATTTGTTTACAGTTTATAAAATTGAATAGTGGTAAATTATCAATTGAAAGTGAACTTGGAAAAGGTTCTCGATTTAGCTTTACTTTGCCGGTTTCCACTCCCAAACTTTAATTAAATCAGGAAATGCTTTTGGTTTAAAAATGGACTTATTCTTTAAAATCCGCAAACATTCCTGCACAGCTTCCGTAACACTCGGGTGAGGGTGAACTACACGCATAACTTCATTTAAGCTGTCGCCCAAATCAATTAAATGTGCAATTGAAACGATAAAAGCTGAAGCTTGTGGTCCGGCTGCCCGCATACCTAAAATCTTTTCTTTACCATCGGCACTAATAATTATTTTAACAAAACCATTGGTGTTTCTCATCGCAATTGCCCTGCTGACAAGCTGATTAGAGTAGTATGCTGCTTTGTACGCAATTCCTTTTTTCTGTAGACTTTTTTCATTTGCACCTACGGCAGCAACCTCAGGTTTAAAAAACATTAATGTAGACATGTTTGTATAACCCAAAGGGTATCGGGTTTTCTTAACAACTGTTTTTGTTGCATATCTTCCCTGTAATTCTGCTACATTAACCAGTTGGGCATAACCTGTAATGTCGCCTGCTGCATAAATATTTGATATTTCACCACAATCGTCCAATAAACAATTGGGTTTTATTTTTAAAAAACCACGATCATCTGCTGCTATTCCAATGTTTTCTAATCCTAGGCTTTCAGTGTTCGGTACACGACCAATTGAAATCAAAGCTACATCAACTTCAAGTACCATACTGTGCCCATCTTCATAATCAAGAACTACTTCAAGATAGTCATCATGTTTTTTTATTGTTCTTAAATTTGCCGTATGGTGAATAATTACTCCATTCTTTTCAAGGTTTTTAGAAACAAAATCACTTACATCATTATCTTCAAAAGGAATTACCCGATGCGCACGGTCAAGTAAATGCACTTCTGTTTGTTTAAAATTAGAAAAAATAGTGGCAAACTCGGTACCAATGATACCTGAACCTATAATAATCATCCGTTCGGGAAATTCTGTTAAATTGAGAATACCGTCTGAATTAATTATTCTTTCCTGATCAACTTCAATGCCCGGATAATCTCTTGGTCTAGATCCTGTAGCAATTACAAAGTCATCAGCAGTAATAGTCTCTTTTCCCTCACTTGTACTTATTTCAACTTGTAGCTTGTTTATGAAACGAGCATGTCCCAGTTTTAATGTAAGACTTCCTTTTTTACTTTTTGAAGGAGAATAGGTCTCAATTTGAGAAAGCATTTGTAATTGCTTTGTTTTTGCTGCTTTAATAATACTTTTCCTTACTTTTTTGTAATCTACAATTAATCCTGACGCTCGAAAACCACGATCAACTGAAGCTGCAATAGAATAGTCTTGCGATAATTCCCACATGGTTTTTGAAGTTAATGCACCGTTCATTACACCCGCACCACCCAGTTGTTTATTTTCAATTATGCACACATTCTTGTTAAAATCCAACGCTCTTATTGCTGCTGTATAACCAGCCGGGCCACTCCCAATAACTAATAAATCAAAATGTACCATTTCTTTTAACTTTATTTAACAGAGCTCAGTAGTTTTCAAAATTTAGAATCAACAAAAAGATTAAGAGTTAATTACAATTTAGTGAAAACAATTTACAAGCTGTTTTAATTCAAAAAAATCCAGTTTTATAAATTGCGAGTGCAAAGTTAAGTCATAAAATCTTATATTTGTTCATTGAGATTAAAAGAACTTATAAAAAAATATAAATGGGAGTATTATTAAAATTTATTTTAGTTGGGGTATTGGTTTATTATGTCTTTAAGTCAGCAGTACGTCTATTTTTACCTTTTCTTGGGAAAAAATTTGAAGAAAAAATTAATCAGGCAGGACAGCCCTATCAAAAAATAAAAAAAGAAGGTGAAGTTACCATTCAAAAGAAGAAAAATACAAGTAAGCCAATTGATAAAGATTTAGGCGAGTATACTGAATATGAGGATGTTTGAGACATATCGCCTTTTTTGAATGTTTTTCCGTATAGAATTTACAAATTGTTGATTTACTTCCAAAATTCAAGGAATTTAAGGGGAATAAATCATTTTTTTTAATTTTTGTTTGTAAATTTGA
>JAOZNO010000349.1 GCA_029933755.1 Bacteroidales bacterium
TGCATACTGAACAGTAACAAATTTAATTTAAACCCGAAATACTATACTTGACTTGTCACTAGTGAAGTAGTTGTATGAATTAGTAAGTAAACGACAACTCCTGTTCTCTATGCTCTAAAATAATATTAAGGTCAAATTTGCTTTTTAAGTGAGATGAAAGCTTTTCTGCAGAGTAAACCGAACGGTGCTGGCCACCTGTACAGCCAAAGCTAACCATAAGATTTGAAAATTGTCGGCTAATATATTTATCAACTGATTGGTCTATCATTTTAAAAGCATTCTCCAGAAATGAGTGCATTTCCTCTTCTTTCTCAAAAAAGTCAATAACATCCTGATCTCGTCCTGTTAATTCCAGATACTTTTCATATCTGCCAGGGTTATGTACAGCACGACAATCGAAAATAAATCCGCCACCATTTCCGTATTTGTCGACCGGAAGTCCTTTTTTATATGAAAAACTGTTGATGGTAACTGTTAATTTATGCTTCGGATTATTAAATCTTTTCAGTTCTTTTGATTTAGTTAACAATCTCAGCACTTTCATCAGTTCAGGAAACTCTATAGGTAATTGCACTGTATCAAGTAGATATTCAAGATTTTGAATTGCAAAAGGGATACTTTGTAAAAAATGTAGTTTCTTTTCATAAAACCCTCTGAAACCAAATGCACCCATCGCCTGCATAATTCTAATCAGCGCATAGCCAAAGTAATAATTATTAAATTTTTCTTTATCTACAAGCTGGTGTTCTGATAGTTTTTCAATATAATATTTTCTTAATTCATTCCGCGTTTCCTGTGGGATATCTGCCTTAGCATCGTACAATAATGAAGCTAGGTCATATTGTAAAGCCCCCTGTCTTCCTCCCTGATAATCTATAAAGTAAGGCTCATCATTCTGAATCATTATATTTCTTGTCTGAAAATCACGATATAGAAAATAGTGATTATCAGCTTCAAGTAAAAAATCTGAAAATCTTAAAAAGTCACTTTCAAGATTTTGTTCATCAAAAGGAATCTTTGCTAATTTAAGGAAGTAGTATTTAAAATAATTCAAATCCCACATCATTGATTGTTTATCAAAGGCAGAGCGTGGATAACAATAACTATAATCAAAACCTTTTGTACCTAAAACCTGAAAATTTACTAATTGATCCAGTACTTTTTTTATTAGCCCTATAACTTCATCAGAAAACTCTACCCCAGACCTTTTATCAGTAATGAATGCAAAGAGGGTTGTGTCTCCCAAATCTTGTTGTAGGTATATATTCTCATCAATATTCTTAGCAAATATTTCAGGAACCGGAAGGTTTTTTTCTCTAAAGTGTTTTGAAAATTGTAAAAATGCTATGTTTTCTTTTCGATCCTCATTGTATACAGCTATGGCTGATTTTGAGCTACCCTGTATACGAAAATATTTTCGGTAAGAGCCAGCTTCGGGTAATGCTTTAATTTCTCTGATTTCTTCCCCACACCATTGGGTAAACAATTTAGATATTGATTCTTTTATTTTTTTTTTCAAGTTTTAATTTTTAAAATAGTTGTTATTAAGTGATTATTAAGAAAGCTGCAAAGTAACTTATTTTATTAACTGAATAAAAGTTAAAATGTGAAATTAATTATTAGAGTGTTTCGTTTTAAGGCTTGACTACGTATTCGAACACTTATACTAGACAGCTTTCCTGTATGCAGTAACCAGAATTTTGATTTTTCGGTACCTAATTCTCGTATAATTATCTCAAATATAGTATGTTGTCCTTCTTTTAGGTTTGACTTTTGCTAGGTGCTTTTTTTATTCTTCAAAATAGTCTAAGTCAATCTTTTTTATCTCATAAGACTCAACAGTTGATGTTCCTAAACTATGTTCTATCATTAAATTTGCTAAAGTTTCACCGTCAATTAGAACGACTTTGGGGTCAATGGTTTTTACATATTCGTAAGAGTTTTTCACAAAATGACCAGTTGTTATAAAGACTCCTTTTTTTGCTCTTTTTCCGTGCAATGCACCTACAAATTTTTGAATTTCAGGTCTGCCAATCCCTCCATTTTTAGTCCATCTTTTCGCTTGCAAGTAAATAACATCTAATCCTAATTTATCTTCATTGATAATTCCGTCTATCCCCTCATCATTTGTTCTCCTTATGTGGCTTCCTGCTGTCTTTCTTGAACCTCCATAGCCCATTTTTACCATTAAATCAATCACAAGGTCTTCAAAAAACTGCCAAGTATTTATTTTTATTTTTTCTAAAAGTTCTTCTGCTAGTTCCTTTTGAATGAACTGGAATGAGTCTTCTAAAGTTTCAAGAGGTGTTTTGTCTTCAACAGTTAATACGTTAGTTTTTACATCATTCCTATTCTTTTTTTCTGTACCTGTACCTAAACTAAATTCTTTAAATTCTTCTATTTGCTTAAGGTCTTTAATTGTTATTCTATCTTGGTACTTTTCTAAAAAAGCGATTCCTCTTTTGGTAATTTCAAAATGACCTCTTTTTGTTGAAATAACTAATTTTGCTTTAACAAAATAACTCTTAGTCCAATATATTCTATTATCAAATTTCGTTTGAGTTCCACTTGGAACACGTTCCGACTTATCTTCTTCCGTTAATGAAAAATGATTTGTTAAATGTTCTCTTACCTCTTTTAATGAATGTTCTTTTTTGTCAGAACTTAGTTTTAAAATTGGATAGAAAAATGATTGAAAATTTGGTATTGGCATTTTTGTTTCTTTTTTAGTAATTAAATCTAACAATATTGCATATGTTTTATCAGAAAATGCATGTAGTTTTTTTTGACTATTGAACTACTCCTGATGTGGTGGGGTCTCTTTTCTATTAATCAGTTCAATAAATTCTTTTATTTTTTCGTTTTGAATAGTCACTGATAAATGGTAGTGTTTTAACTTCCACTTTTTTCCGTATTTTTCAAGTACACCAGAAGAGCGACAAATACCCATCCAAGTACTTAAGGTTTCGTTAAACCATGCAAATTTTTTATTTTTTGAAAAATAGATTGCCCTTTCAATTGGTTTAAAGTCCCATGCCTTACCTTTGTCAAAATAAGGCTTTGCAAATTTTACGAATTCATCTTTTGTCCACCTTTCTGTTTCATCCGTACCAATATAAATACAATCAGAGTGCATAAATTCAAAAAAACCATTTGCATTAGCATTCGTTGCTGCCAGGTGCCATTCATTCAGTAAGTTATTCAACTCTTCTATTTCCTTATTTTGTGCCTGTATAAACAAGGGTGTAAATACTAACAGTGTTAAAATAGTTAGCTGTTTCATGTATTTTAAGCTTATATGCTTGTTGTATTTTCTATCTGATTATTCCTTCCTCTTTTTTTTCTTTTTGTTTTCTTCTGTTGCTTTTATATCATCGTCCTTATCTTCAATATAAGTTGTTTTTCCAAAATCAACAAGTGAGAAATTAATATAACGTTTAGGGTTTTCATGCATATCTCTAAGCAGTCTATTTAAATGATAGGTTGCATTTTCAATGTTTTTATACAAAGTATCATTATACAATAATTGATGTATGGATCCATCACCTTCATTAATTGTAGCTAAAATCTCATTAAATTGAAGCAGTGCTTCATCTGTTTTTGCAAGTGTTTTTGCAATATCTGCTTTGGCAAGAGAGTCACTAATTGAAGAGAAATTTTGAATAATATTACTAATCTCTGTACTATTGTCTTTTAAATTCCCAGTGATTGATTCAACATTATTGAAGATTTTAACAATTTTACTTTTTTCGCCCGTTAAAATAGTATCAAGGGTAAAAGTTGATCTTTCCAGATTTTTTATGGTTATTTTTATGCTTGCAAATGTATTTCTGAGATTTTCCTGTGTGTTTTCATTAAATACAGCCCGAAACATAACAATGGCCGAGTCAATAAAAGACATTAAACTTTCAGCCTTTTTCTTAAGTGGTAGCATCTCCATATTCACCTGCTCCATTAAGTCACCTTCAATAGTTCCGGGTAAAGTGTCTCCATTCTGGTAAAATGTATTGTCTTTTCCATTTAAAAGTCTAATTGCCTTAGTGCCCATCAAATCCTGACTGAAAATTTGAGCCTTAGAACCTTTTCTAACTTTGTATTTTCCTTCAACCATTATTTCAACAACCAGATATTCTGTTGTATCCTGATAAAACTGTATGTTGGTAACCTGACCAATTTTAAAACCATTAATCATAACAGAGCTTGATGCGGTTAATCCATTAATTTTATTGTACACAATATAATAATAGTCCGTTTCTTTGAATATATCTTTTCCTTTTAAATAGCTAATTCCCCAAATAGTGAGAATTATGGCAACTACAATGAGTAAGCCAATCTTTATGATACTTTTTTTGTTCATGAATTTTATTTTTGTACAAATATAGCTATTCGTAATTAATATAGCTGAACGAAATCTTATAACATACTCGTTTTGTATATGATACCGTATCTTGTTCGTTTGAATTAATTGTCATTTTGCTTCGCTGTCATTAATAGTTATTTTTGTAACACTCTGATAATGACTGCTGAATGACAATTAATGACAAACAAATGACGAAATATTCAAAACCATAATAGTATCAAAATTCCTTATACACTCAGTATTATATAGTTTTCGGCATGAGACTAATTTCAATAAACAAATTACTGATTCATTTTCTACCTATTTCTTCCATTGCCTGACTTATTGAGATTCGTTCTCCTTTTTTAAAAGCTACGACAAAGGCATCTGGAATTGTTTTTCGAATTTCATTTTGTAATCCAAGAATTTTTTTAAAATCACTGGTGTTACCTACATAATATTTATAGATTCCTTTAAATTTCATTTGTTCAATATTTTTTATTCCTTTAAATTGTTTTGAATCAACAGGAATCGTTTTTGATGAAGATTTTAGCTGAACCTTAAATGAAATATTTGTTTCTGTTTTAGTATAATTTGTATTTTGCTTACTAT
>JAOZNO010000350.1 GCA_029933755.1 Bacteroidales bacterium
GTGTGTACGATATTGGCAAAATGGATTTGACAGCTAACCAAACAGTCTATATTGCTGGTGGAGCAGTGGTTTATGGTGCTTTCGAAGCTAGAGATGCTCCTAATCTCACTATCAGGGGTCGGGGTATTCTGGATGGCAGCCGCATAGAACGACTTGATTCCATGGTTAAAGAAAACTCAAAGGTACCTTTTGGTACAATGGCTCTTTATGGATGTCACAATGCACGAATCGAAGGAATTACTTTCCGTGATGCCAATTTATATGTTCTGATGCCTGTTGCCTGCAACAACATGTCCATTACCAACATCAAACAAATTGGAATGTGGCGTTACAATACAGATGGAATCCATTTGAAAAATTGCCAGGACATGACAATTGACCAATGCTTTCTACGAAATTTTGACGATTGTTTGGTTGTCAATGCCTACGCATCACACCGTGGATATGATTGTGGGGAATTGCCAACAAGGAATATCACGGCAACACGCTGTGTAATATGGAACGATTGGAATACAGCTATACGCATTGGGGTAGTCTGTCACACACGGATGATTGAGAATATTAAGTTCCAGAACTGTGATATTATTCATGCTTCTAGAATTGCCCTTAACATTGAAAACCATGGCCATGCCATGATCAAGAACGTCCTTTTTGAAGATATCCGTATCGAAATGAATGACGGATCGTCTGAGAATCAATACCAAATGCGCAAGAACCAGGTTTATTCCTATTCAAACAAAAAGCATGTACCCCAACTCTGCTTTATAGATATAAAAAAATCTCCGTATACAATGACCAATGATTACGGACGCATCAAAAATGTAGTATTTAAGGATATTATGGTGCTGGGTGATCGGCCACCCAAATCTATTTTTAAAGGACATGACAGTGAGCACATGGTTAAAAATGTATTTTTCAAAAACCTCCGATTTGGTGATCAACTTATTACCGATCTTGAAAGTGGGCAATTTGAAATTCTCGAATTTGTAAAGAATGTAAAAATAAAGTGATGTTAATGTTAAATGTTAATTTATTATTTAAAAACGATAGAATTGAATTTCCTTTTTTGGCTTATCTCATATTCTTAAATAAAACATTAAGAATATTAATATTTGTATCAATATTGATAACTCTTTCACTCTATTCATCCTCAAATGTATATGGACAAGAATCAGTTCACAATTGGGAAAACTCCGAAATTTTCGGGATTAACAAAGAAGAAGCACATAGTACCGCCATTCCTTTTGCAACTTTTGAAGAAGCAAAAGAAGCAGAATGGAAAAGGTCACCATATTATAAATTATTAAACGGAAACTGGAAATTCAATTGGGTTCCTAAACCAGCTGATCGACCAGAGAATTTTTATAAAATTGGATATGATATTTCAGAATGGAATGAAATACCAGTACCAAGTAATTGGCAAATGAATGGATACGGAATTCCAATTTATGTGAATGTAAAATTTCCATTTGTCATTGTTGATCCACCTAATATTCCACATGATAACAATCCAGTTGGCTCGTATAGAAGGGATTTTACCATTCCGGATAATTGGGATGATCGAGAAATATTTATACATTTTGCCGGTGTTAAATCAGCATTCTACATTTGGGTAAATGGTGAAAAAGTCGGGTATAGCCAAGGGAGTATGACTCCTGCAGAATTTAATCTTACTTCATATTTAAAGAAGGGGAAAAATGTTTTAGCTGTTGAAGTTTATCGCTGGTCAGATGGAAGCTATATCGAAGATCAAGATATGTGGCGACTAAGTGGAATATATAGAGCTGTTTTTCTATTCTCAACTCCAAAAATTCATATAAGAGACTTTTTCATAAAAACAGATTTGGATGAGAATTATAAAAATGCTCAATTAAAGATTGATGTAGAATTAAAGAATTACTCACTCAAACAAAGGGATAATATTTCAGTAGAGGCAGTGTTACTTGATAATACAGGTGTAGAAGTTGGTGAAAAGATGTCTCAGAAGAATATTTCTATTCCAAAAAATGGAAAAAGAATATTGACAATGGAACAACTCATTGTAAACCCTAAAAAATGGACTGCCGAAACACCAAATCTCTATCAAGTAATTCTGATACTGAAAAATTCTGATGGTAAACTAATCGAGACAACAGAATCGAAAATGGGATTCAAAAAAGTTGAGATAAAGAATGCTCAATTTCTTGTAAATGGAAAACCTATTCACCTAAAAGGAACAAATCGCCATGAGATGCATCCGCTTTATGGACAAACTATTCCACCTGAGACAATGATAAAAGATATTAAATTGATGAAGCAGTTTAATATAAATACTGTCAGAACATCTCACTACCCGAATGATCCATACTGGTACGAACTCTGTAATGAATATGGGATTTATGTTATAGATGAGACAAATTTAGAATCACATGAAGTTTTCTACATTTTACCAAAGAGTGATCCAAAATGGAAAGCTGCATCAGTGGATAGGATTAAAAGTATGATACAACGCGATAAAAATCATCCATGCGTTGTGATGTGGTCACTCGGTAATGAAGCTGGTGGCGGTGATAATTTCTTTGCAATGAGAGACTATGCTCACCAATTTGACCCATCTCGCCCGGTTCATTATGAAGGATATAATGAAGCGGCTGATGTTTATAGTCGAATGTATCCGGATATTCCAAGCATGATTAACTATGTAGAAGGCAAAAATTCAAAACCATATTTCATTTGTGAGTACGTTTCTGCAATGGGTAATGGATGTGGAAATATGCAGGAATATTGGGATGTAATTGAAAGTAATCCAGTATTCATGGGGGCTTGTATCTGGGATTGGGTTGATCAGGGTTTGTATAAAGAGGATGAGACCGGTGAAAAATTCTTTGCTTATGGTGGTGATTTTGGTTCGGAAGATATACCGAGTGACAGTAACTTCTGTATTAATGGATTGATTTTACCGAACAGAAAAATCTCGCCAAAAATGTGGGAAGTAAAAAAAGTATATCAAAATGTAAAAGTTGAAGTAGTTGATTTATTAAAGGGTAAAGTAAAGGTCATAAATAAATTCAGTTTTACTAATTTGAATAAATACAATGCAGTATGGGAAATTAGTGTAGATGGTGTTATAATTCAGAAAGCTGAGCTAGGTGAATTAGATATTAAGCCATTAGAAGAAAAAGTAGTGAAGATTCCAATTAGGAAAATTGAAACGGTAGCTGGGGCAGAATATTGGTTTAAAATTAGATTTATAGAAACAGAAAACAATCTGTGGGCAGATAAAGGGTTTGAAATTGCCTGGGATCAGATGAAAATGCCTTTAAAAATTCCGAATGCAGAAACCTTAACTTTATCGAAGAAATCAAACTCTGAAATCATTGAAAATGGTAAAAACTTAAGTATTACTGGGAGTGATTTTAGTATCCAATTCAATAAAAATAGTGGACTTATAAATTCGATCCAATATGATGGAGAAGAGTATCTTGAGACAAATAAAGAAGATGATGGGGGGCCTACACTCCAACTTTTTAGAGCACCCCTTGATAACGATATAAAAGTTCAATTAGAATGGGTAAAATACAAATTTGATGAGATGAGTAGTAGTCTCAAAAAATTTGAGGTAACTCATGAAAAAAATAATACGGTAAGAATTGAAACAGACATTCGTTATCAAACAAATGAAAAGGCATCATTCCTGCATAAATCAATTTATACAATTCTGAACAACGGATGCATATCCGTTGATAATCATTTTATACCAGATGGTGAATTACCAACTCTTCCTGAAGTAGCCGTTTCAATGATTGTGAATCCAGAATTTGAACAATTAAATTGGTATGGTAGAGGACCAAACGAAAATTATTCTGACAGAAAAACTGGAGCAGTAATTGGCCATTATTCCTCAACTGTTGAAGAGCAATATTTTCCATACATTACACCACAAGCCAATGGAAGTAAACAGGACGTAAGATGGTTAATGCTTAGCAACTCTGAGAAAAAAGGTCTCTTGATTGTTAACAATTCGAACCCGTTTGCTTTTTCGGCACTTCATTATAATCAAAAAGAACTAGCAACTGCGAAACATACTAACGAATTACAACGCAGCAATGAGATTTATCTCAATATTTATGCATCAGAGAGAGGAGTTGGCAATGCCAGTATAGGCCCTGATATTTTAGAGCAATATGAAGTAAAAGCAAAACCCTTATATTTTAGCTATAGCATAAGACCAATTGATAACGGAATTAGTGCAGCGAGTGAATTAGCAAGAAAAAAACTACCTATTGCCTCAACTCCAATGATAGTAAGGGATAAGTTTGGTAAGGTAACTATTAAGTCAGCATCTAAAGAAGATTTGATTTATTATACGCTTGATGGCAGAGAGCCAACAAAAAAATCGAAAAGATATACAATTCCATTTGAACTTCCTGGTAAGGCTATAATAAAAGTCAAGGTGATTAATAAAAAAATAAAAGGTAAAACAAGCATATTAAAAACTGATAAATTGAGCGTTTTTCCTCCATTAATAACACCACAAAATGTTTACTTCACCGATTCGATAATCGTTAATCTAAAGAATGAGATGGATGGGGCTAAAATATATTATACTCTTGATGGGACAAAACCGGATGATAGATCACACAAGTACAAAGGTTCAATCAATATTAAAAACAGTAGCAAATTAAAAGTGGTAGCATACAAAAAAGAATTTTCAGTTAGTGATGTTATAATTTCATATTATAAAAAAGTAGATTTCAATTATGGAATTCAATACAAATATTATGTGGATAATTGGAAAAAAATTCCAAACTTCTTAAAGTTTACTCCGGTAAGAGAAGGGCTTGTTGATAAATTTAGTTTAGATAATTTGGAAAATAATGGAGATCATTTTGCTCTTTTAATGTTTTCCTTAATCAACATTAAGGAAAAAGGCGAATATATTTTTTATGTTGGTTCCAATGATGGTT
>JAOZNO010000351.1 GCA_029933755.1 Bacteroidales bacterium
CTGCAGGCTTCTATTTTACAAAAAGGTCGATATTGCAAAACCTGCTACATCATATTAAATATTATAATAAAAAAGAACTTGCTTTTGAGCTGGGAAGATTCCTGGGATCAGAACTTTCAGAAGCAGGTAGCTTTAAAGATTGTGATGTTATTATTCCTGTACCTTTACATCCCGCAAAAAAGAAAAAGCGAGGCTACAATCAAAGTGAGTGGATTGCAAAAGGAATGTCAGACAAAATGCATATCCCTCTGAATACAAACCTATTAAACAGGCATGTAAATTCAAAAACACAAACAAAAAAGAATCGTGAAGAAAGGTGGGAAAATGTTCGTTCTGCTTTTAGTGTAGATTTGCCCAATCAATTTACAAAAAAACATATATTACTAATAGATGATGTAATTACAACGGGTGCAACTATTGAAGCCTGCGCATCACAATTAATAAATCACACAGATGCAAAAGTGAGTATTGCTTCTTTGGCTTATGCTAGTTCAGATAATTAAGACCTATTTTATTCGAAACTTCTTAGTTGTTTATTAGTAACTTCGCTTAATAAAAAACGGAAAAACTTTTGTAAGAGTACTTAAATTGCTGTTTATATAAAAATAATAATGTTTAACCCAATATTAAAAAGTAGAGTAGCCACTTTAATATACTCTTTAAGTTGGTTGTTGATAATTTCCGGACAATGGTTTTTGCTTCTTTATTTTTATGAAATCCCCGGCTTTGTTGCTCTTTACGATAGCTTTATGTTTAATGCTCTTTTTGCAGCACTTGGTTTAAGTATTTGGTATGTTGTGAAATTTAATGAATTTGAAAGCTCATCGGCATACAAAGTTGCTTTTGTTCATTTTATTTCATCATTAATTATCTCAGGCATCTGGCTTACAGTTGGTTACTTTTTTGTTGAACAATTCTACAACGATACTGCATATTTGCCATTTTTCAGTCAATCATTAACATGGCGATTTGTTACAGGTAATTTTTACTATTTATTGCTAATCTTAATCTACTATTTAATACTATATAACGAAAACCTTAAACAAAAAATTAAAGATGAAGCTAATCTAAAATCACTTATTTGGCAGGCTGAAGTGAAAGCACTAAAAAACCAGATTAATCCACACTTTTTATTTAATAGTCTTAATTCAATTAGTTCGTTAACAATAAGCAGCCCCGAAAAAGCAAGAGAAATGATCGTTAAACTATCAGATTTGATGCGTTTTTCATTAAAGGCAAACCCCAATCATAAAACAAACATTGAAGCAGAACTGCAAAATATTGAGCGTTATCTTGCTATTGAGAAAGTTAGGTTTGGAGATAAATTAAACTATGTGGCAGAAGTTAACACAGAGTGTAAAAACAAACTACTACCCTCAATGATTTTGCAGCCTTTAATTGAAAATGCCATTAAGCATGGGATTTATGAAAGCACCAGCGAAATTAGGATTCATTTAAAATGTAGTTTTGTAACGAATCACCTGATTATTCAAATCACAAACAATTTTGATACTGAGTCGGTTAAAAGCACAGGAACAGGTATTGGTTTAACAAATATAAGACAACGATTAAACTTGTTGTATAAGCGAAACGATTTGCTTGAAACCTCTGTTGAAGAGAATTTATTTATTGTAAAACTTATTATTCCTCAATAAAAAGAATTAGGACACCTCTAATAATTTTGTATTTTTGAAATTCTATGAGCAAAACACTAAAAACTATAATAATAGATGATGAGCAACCCGCCATTGATTTATTAAAGCATTATTTAAAACAACATAAGCAAATTCAAATTATTAAAGAATGTCAGGACGGATTTTGTGGATTAAAAGCTATTAATGAGTTAAAGCCCGATCTGGTATTTTTAGATATACAGATGCCTAAATTAACTGGCTTTGAACTTTTAGAATTACTCCACGAAAAGCCAATGATTATTTTCACAACTGCATATGATGAATATGCCATTAAAGCTTTTGAAATTAATGCAATTGATTACCTATTAAAACCATTCTCAGAGGAACGTTTAACGAAAGCTATAGCAAGAGCAGAAAATCAAATAAACACCAAATCATCTGAAGCAAAATACCCTGAATTAATACAAACAATTAATGAAAAAGATCATCTACAGCGAATTGTTGTTAAATCAGGACATAAAATTATTTTTATTCCAGTTGAAGAAATAATTTACATAGAATCAGAAGATGACTATGTGATGATTTACACCAAAACAGCAAGGCATCTTAAACAAGCAACTATGAAGTTTTTTGAAACGGCTTTAAACCCTGTTAACTTTTTCCGTATTCATCGTTCATTTATTGTAAAAATTGACCAAATAAAGCAAATTGAACCATACGAAAGTGGTCGATTTATTGCAATACTACATAATAACACAAAACTTTCAATCAGCAAAGCCGGATACAAAAACTTAAGAGAAAAACTAGGGTTTTAATTCTGTGGGAATTGGCCTGGCATTTCCCGTTGCAGGACGGGACAGGTCATGCCAGGTTCAAAATGACTCAATTTTGATTGGGGTCTAGCCCAACTTGCTGATTATTTGGGCTAAAGCCCGAATTTTAGTCTATTCAGATCACCGGCATAAATGCCGGTGCAACTCAATAATTATTTTTAATTTAGTTTTCACACAGTCTCTGAAGAGACGGAGCTATTGATTTTTAGCTATATATTAAACTTTTACATCGAACTCAGCTTATTAAAACGAAGTTTTTTCCTGATTTGAATCTGGACTCATCAATTTATATTCGCCTGAAACCCAGTTATCCAAATCTGAACAATACCATTTTGAAAACCTTCTGTCTGATGGCCCGCCGGCAAGAACACAGAAATATTCATCTTTGCCCATATCAGTAACGGTTCTAAACGAAGGCAAAAAAGAGGTATCTCTATCACCACTTCGATAAATTTGCCCCTGGTGAATAGTTGCTCTACCACCTATTCCTATAATAGGTCCACGGTCAAAACCCAAAAATTTCGGAAGTTTTTTTCCAAATATAAGATGTGTCATAATAAATCCCTGAACGTCTTTCCATTTTTTAATTTCTACATTGAGTGCTTTGGCTGCTGTTTGTTTATAAATTTCCGCCCTGCTTTTATCTCCAAACCAAACTGATTGTTCAGATAGCAATACCTTATCAAAATTATCGTAAAAGTCTATAAAAACACTTGTTTCTTCTTGCATATAATTGGTAACCGTTTGTCCAAAACCATTTTCACCAAATACCTCAAGATATAACCTTTTATAAAACTGTTCAAACAAATAAGCTCCTTGTGACTCTTCATCATATTTAAGATCCCATTCTGCCAATATTCTTCCCTGTGGTGTATCTGGTAAAAGAGGCTTCAAAATCTCCATATAATATTCCGCCTGAAGTGAATATACATCAAAATGCATTTTTTGCATATCTGCAACCGTAAAATGATCTCCCTGTTCCAACAAATGTCCAATTCGATCTGACCGATAGGCTCCCATAGGCATATTAATTGGGCTGGCACTACCGTATTCATTTAAATTATTATTTGTAGTGGCAAAAAAACCTTTTTCAGGATTCTTTAAACGGGGCAATTCCTTATGACTATGAAATCCCTGCCAATCATTTTCTTTTTTCCAGCCAGCTAATGGTACAAACCCACTAATCCCATCCCTTCGCTTAGGTACATGACCTGACATTTGAAATCCGATATCTCCTTCTTTATCAGCAAACACAAAGCTCCATCCGGTTTCTATTTTCCCCATAGTATCCATCCCCTCTTCAACTGATTTCACATTCCACATTTCCATAATTGCATTTACAGCTGCTGATCCAGACTCACTGGGAGCCCAGCGAGTGGCTAAATAGTATGCTTCTTCATATGGATTACCATCAAGTACACCGTGTTCATTTTCATAGATAACTGCTTCAAAATCCTTTTTCTTTTTACGTTTAATAATTTCTTTTCGCTCGGTAAATTTTAACCACTTATTTTCTTCTTCCCGAAAGTATTTTCCATCTTTACATTGTTCTATCCACGAATCACATGAATCAACAAACCCAGCAGTAACACCCCAGGCAACATCCGTCCCCCTTCCACTTAAAACCCCTGGGAAACCTGGCATTGTCCCTCCCATTATATATCGATTCTGCGATTTAAGAGAAATTTCACACCATACATTGGGCAATCTGTTCACTTCAAGATGTGGATCATTTGCCATAATTGGTTTGCCCGAAGCGGTTTTATTACCTGATATAACCCAATTATTTGAAGCCATCATTCTTGGTGCTGCATTATTCCAAAGAACACTTGAAGGAACGATACGTTCATTCATTTTCACCTTTTTAATTAAATCAATATCAAGACCACCCAAAATACCCGGGAATAATTCATGCAATTTTTCTTCTGAAACATCTCCCTGAACAAGTTCAACCAATAATCTTTCAATTTCTGCCTGCGACTGAGCCAATGTTAAATATCCAACCATCCGGGTAATCATAATTGAATCTTCAAGTGTCCATTTCTCGAACTTGTACCCAAGTAATTTGAATTCCCAAGGAAGCTTTTTAGTAAACACATCATTAGCACCATCACAATACGATTGAAGATATTCCTTTTTTTCCTGATTAAGTTCTGCAAGCGGATCTTTCACATTTCCTGACCAATTCATTCTACGAAAAAACAAATCAATTTGTAATGAAGCATCACTTGAATCCAATATTTCAGACACTCTGCCTTGTCCTAAAATTCTCATAAGTAACATTTGCATTCCCCTATCTTTAGCATGTACATACCCATTACCCCAATATAAATCGGTTAAGTTTTCTGCATCAACATGCGGGATACCCATTGTGTCTCTAAATATTTCCAATCCTTTTTTCATAGATTTTGTTTTATGGTTAAGATAAATAATACTTCGTTAAATTTTAGTTTCTCGCAAAGCCGCTAAAT
>JAOZNO010000352.1 GCA_029933755.1 Bacteroidales bacterium
TTTAGTTTAGATATTCTGGGATATTTTTAATATCCGTATTGCTTATGTCTGGCAAATAATTAGTATACTGGTCATTAGTAATTGATAAGGCTCTGGCTTAGAATAATCATGCTATTTTCAATTAATATTTTAAGCTGTAAATAACTGGTAATTAGTAATTAGAAATCAGTAATTAAAACAAATGAATTTGCTCCTGAATACAATAAAAACTAGTTGCCAGTAAACCAGTAACTTACTATTATTTCGAAAAAATAAAGGTAAAAAAACACTATTATTCTAAACTATAGCCATTGATAATAATTAACGTCTATTTTTAATTAATTACCAATGACTAATTCCCTGTAAATTAAAACATAGAAGATAATTATAGAGACCCCAGAATATTTAAACCAGAGCCAAACTATCCTGCAAAATAAAGCAGACTATAAAAGATAGTGGCCAAATTCTTATTTAAAACTAGGAAGCTTAATATGATTCAGTTCTTTTTCAAGTTTTTCAATATCGCTAACTATTTTTGATTTAGCTCCTTCAAATTTTGATTTTAAGCCTGAAAACATATCTTTATAATACCCAATCCCTTCATTAAGGTTTTTTTGAAAAGATTCCAGACTTCTCTTTTGTTTTTTGTCTAAAGAAATATTTAAATCATTAACCCTGTCTTTAAAGTAATCAACGTACATTGATAGTTCTTTTACAAACATATTTTTACGGTCAGATTGATTTAATAAATTAACTTTACCATAAATATGTTCTGCCATGTTTTTTAATGAATATGTTTCAGAAAAATGAGCAATAGTAGAGCTTGGACAAACTGAAACACCTTCACCTTCTTTTTCTGTGTCCAATTTGTTTGATAATAAGGCTGAAGTACCTAAACCAACACAAATACAGGATTTTGTAGATATTTTATCAAGAGCTTTATTGTATTCAGTTGTGTTCATACCTTCTTTATCCAGGCTGTCAATACACTTTTTTTGATATTGACGTGAAGCAGTACAAATAGGTTTATCAGTAAAATCACTATTGAATTGTAGGTATCTGTTAGAACAAGGACTACCATATATTCCCTGTTCAATCATTTTATACTTCTCTGCATCTTTTGTATTGTCTCTCACACTATTAAATGGAACGCCTAATGGTGAAATGTCACTTAAATATAAATCTTCTTCTTTAGCGTTTTTAAGTATTTTTTCTGTTTTGTCGTCCATGTTTACTACTTCGGGTACCAGTAAAAATGGTGTTCCCCAGCCTACAGAATCAACATTGTATTGTTCAAACAAAAAATCATGTTCTTCTGAGGTTCCTACACCACCTTGTGCAGTAATTTTTACTTCAAGAACTTCTTTGGGTACAAATAAACCCTTATCTTCAAGTACCTTAGTGTAAATTTCGTGAATACTTTGAATTAGATTTTCTTTTTCATTTTTAAATTCCTCAAGTATAGGGCCCATTAAAAAACCATTGGTTGCAAAAGCATGACCGCCACAATTTAAACCAGATTCTATTCTGAATTCAGATACCCAAAGGCCTTTTTTTGCAAAAAATTTACCTTGTATCAATGCAGACCGATAATCACTTACTTTAATAATAATTTTTTTGTTGAGCTTTCCTTCTTTATTTGGATAAAAATCCTGAAATTTCTCAATATAGCTGTATAGTCTTGGATTCATTCCGGCAGATAATATTACCGACGAATGAAGTTTGCTATTGGCAAAACCTCTTAAAGCCGCATGTGCATCATTATATTCCGTTGGTAATTTCTCACCTTTCTTAAAGTTTTCTTTATCTAATTTTGTCATGATATTTACATCAATACTACCAATCGATAAATTGTTTTTTATCCATTGTTGAATATCTTTGATATTATCATTTTTTGTGTATTCATTGAACTTCTGCTTAATCTCAGCGAAATCAGGCAGCATTTCCATGTATTTTTCAATTTCACCACTTTTTTCCTGAAATGAACTTTTAATATTTTCAAATTTATCTATAACAATTTCATTTATCATATCCAGGTAGGCAGTAATCCTTTTTGCACGAAAATCTTCAATACGTTCAGTTATTGCCTGAAATGGTAAGTTTAATTCTTTACTGTAAAAAGCTCTTAACTTTTCCATAAGTTTATCATCAACAAGCGATATTGCCGATGAAATACCATATTGAGCAACCTTTACAGGTGTATCAATAGTGAATCCTATTCCCATTACCGGGATATGAAAAGTTGGCGAGTTTGTGTTTTCCTTCATCATATATAAATTAGTTGCGTAAGGCAAAGGAAACATTTTTCAAGGAACTAAAAGAAGATTTATTTAGAAAGAGTATTAATAGGCTCATAAATTATCATTTGGTAATTACTATACATATGCTAATAGTATTTTTAAAGTATTTTATAGTTTATTTGGTAGTTTTTGTTAAAACATATGTATTTTAGCGCCTTTTATTTTATAATGTAATTTATGGCTGATAAATCAATATATTCTGTAATTAGAGGGAGTGGACGATATATTCCTAAAGTAGTTAAAAAGAATTCGGATTTTTGCAATACGGAGTTTTACGATGTAGACGGGACGAAAATAGAGAAAGAAAATAAGGAAATAATTGATAAATTTCAACAAATTACGGGTATCGATGAAAGACGATATGTGTCAAATGATTTGGTTGCATCTGATATCGGTTTTTTTGCAGCAGAAGATGCTCTAAAATCATCTGGAGTAGATAAGGAAACTCTTGATTATATAATTGTTGCACACAACTTTGGTGATGTTCAGTATGATAATAGACAGGCAGACTTTATGCCGAGTTTAGCTTCACGGATTAAGCATAAGCTTAAAATTGAAAATCCTTATACTGTTGCGTATGACCTTCCTTTTGGTTGCCCCGGATGGGTTCAGGCAATGATTCAGGCTGATTATTATATTAAATCCGGAGATGCTAAAAAGATACTGATTATTGGTACTGAAACTTTATCACGTGTGGCTGATCCACATGATCGGGATGGTATGATTTATTCAGATGGGGCAGGAGCTGTAATCCTAGAAGCTAAAGAGAGTGAAGAGCCTATTGGGATTTTGTCGCATAAAACCAGAACAGATACCTTAAATCATGCATATTTGTTATGGAATGGGCCATCGAACAATCCTGAACGAGATAGAAAGGAAATGTTTATTAAAATGCATGGTCGTAAATTATATGAGTATGCATTAATAAATGTGCCTCAGCTAATTAAAGATACTATTGATAAAATAAATCTTGATTTCTCTAAAATCAAGAAAGTATTGATTCATCAAGCTAATGAAAAAATGGATGAAGCGATGCTTAAAAGGTTATTCCGATTATATCAGCTTAAAGATATTCCTGAAAACATAATGCCTATGACTATTGCTAAATTGGGGAATAATTCAATAGCTACTTTACCGATTTTATTTGATTTACTAATTAAAGGTGAATTAAAAGATCATTCTTTAGTTAAAGACGACCATTTTGTTTTTGCCTCAGTTGGTGCAGGAATGAATGTAAATGCAATCGTTTATAAGATGTAAATTTCAGTAATTATTTGATTGGTAGTTGATTATTGGTTGAGAGTTCTTAAGTAAAGACGCACGGCCGTGCGTCTCTTCTTCAAACAAAACTTGCTTCTTTTCATCTACAACTTATCCTTTAGCATAAATTTCAATCAGTTTCAAAATAACGGTTACTGCTTTTTCCATTGATTGGATAGGAATATATTCATATTTTCCATGGAAATTATGTCCGCCAGTAAAAATATTTGGTGTTGGCAATCCCATGTATGAAAGGCGCGAACCATCTGTTCCACCTCTGATTGCTTTTATTTTTGGTTCAACTCCTACTTCTATCATTGCTCTTTCAACCCGGTCAACAATATGTTTTACCGGTTCAATTTTTTCTTTCATGTTGTAGTATTGGTCTTTAAGCTCCATTTCAATAGTATTTTCACCATACTTAGTATTCATATACTCAACAGCTTTAAGCATAAGTTCATTCTTTTTCTTAAACTTATTCATATCATGATCCCGAATAATATACATCATTGAAGTTTCTTCAACACTGCCATTAAAACTCATAAGCATGAAAAAGCCTTCGTATTTTTCTGTATGTTCAGGACGCTGATTAACCGGAAGTAAAGCATTAAGTTCCATTCCAATCATTAATGAGTTTATCATTTGATTCTTTGCAGTTCCAGGATGAACATTTCTTCCATGAATTTTGATCGTTGCCATAGAAGCATTAAAGTTTTCATACTCCAACTCACCAATTTCACCACCGTCCATGGTGTAAGCAAAGTTTGCCCCAAATTTTTCCACATCAAAATGATCTGCACCCCGGCCAATTTCTTCATCAGGAGTAAAACCAATTTTAATAATTCCATGTGGTAATTCCGGGTTTTCAACCAAGTATTCAATTGCACACATTATTTCAGCAATTCCTGCCTTATCATCGGCACCTAATAATGTTGTGCCGTCAGTAGTTAACAAATCCTGTCCAACATAGTTCAATAATTCAGGGAAATCATTAGGTGACAGGATAATGTTTTTTTCTTTGTTTAAAATAATATCTTTCCCATCATAATTCTCACGTAATTGTGGTTCAACTCCTTTGCCAGAGGCATCAGGCGCAGTATCCATATGCGAAATAAAGCCAATTACAGGTACTTCACCATCAATATTTGAAGGTAATGTGGCCATAACATATCCGTTTTTATCAAGTGAAATGTCTTTAAGGCCAAAACCATTTAACTCTTTAACCAGTTCTTTTGCCAAATGGAGCTGTTTTTTAGAACTAGGACAAGTTTCTGAATTCGGGTCTGATTGTGTATCAATCTTCGCATAGCGAATAAATCGGTCATGTACTTTTGAAATCATATTGTTTGGTTTTTTATTGTTAATTTATTTTCTGCTAAATTATAAATTTAAGGAATA
>JAOZNO010001080.1 GCA_029933755.1 Bacteroidales bacterium
CTTCTAAAATCTATTTAGTCTCTGCAATAAAACGCCAACAATTTTGTTATTCTTGACGTTTTCTTATCAGAGACTAAATTTTCTGGCAGGTACTATTTAAAATAAAATATTATCTTTACGTTTATGATAATTTCAATTCCTGATTTATCATGAACGGTAATATTGATTTAATAATCAGTCATAGTTACCTGGTAATTAATTATACGAGAAATTACCAATAAACATATACAACAATTATTATTTATGAACGAACTTCTGTAGTATCTTAATCATTAAGCTATTAACTAAAGACTGGAAGTTTAATATCTGTTAATTTTTGCTTTTCTAAAAGGATATGAAATATAATATTTTAGTAGCTGATGATGACCGATTTGTGCATATGTTCATTGAAAATGCTATTGAATCTGAACATCATGATTACAGGATAATCTCAGCTTTTAATGGACAAGAAGCTTGTGATTTAGCTTTTTCGCAGGAAGTTGACCTTATTATTATGGACTGGGAAATGCCTGTAATGAATGGTATTGATGCGCTTGATTATATAAAAAGTGATCCAAACACGGCAGATATTCCAATTATTGTAATAACCTCTACCGGAAATCTACAAACAGCTTTTGAGGCTGGTGCTATTGATTTTATAAAGAAACCTCTTGATCGTGTTGAGTTACTAGTTAGAGTAAAATCTTCATTATCAATGTTTAAATTAATAAAAAGCATTGTACACCAGTCTGAAATTCTTGAAGAACAATCGATAGAATTAGAACAAAAAAATGCTCGTCTTGAAGAAGAACAGGAAAAAACAGATACCCTCTTACTAAACATTTTACCTTACGAAATAGCAGAGCAATTAAAAAACAAAGGTTCGGTAGATGCCAAAACCTACAGACGGGTAAGCGTACTATTTACTGACTTTAAAGGGTTTACGCACATATCAGAAGAGCTTTCCCCAACGGAAATTATTAAAGAACTGGGTATATTTTTTGCTCAATTTGATGAAATTATTGGTGGGCACTTTATTGAAAAAATAAAAACCATAGGAGATGCATATATGTGCGTTGGCGGACTTCCTTTAAGAAACAAGAGTAATCCAATTGACACAGTTCTTGCAGGCCTTGAAATGCAAGAATTTGTTAATGAGCTTAATGATGAAAAAATTAAAAATGGTTTTAAACCATGGCACTTAAGGCTTGGTATTCATACAGGAAGGGTAGTTGCAGGTGTTATTGGCAAAAAGAAATTTGCTTATGATATTTGGG
>JAOZNO010000353.1 GCA_029933755.1 Bacteroidales bacterium
AGCTTATTTTACAAGTATCTTTTAGAAATCGTCAAGAATAAAGCCTGTTCCGCTACTGCGGAAGCTTGTGAAATATTGAAAATCAAGGAGTTTACTTTCGTAAACAACTGTTTTCAAGATGAGCACAACGCAATTATTAGCGTTTTCTTAGAGATACAATTTACAACAAACTTATTCATTCACTTCCTGAACTTCGCTTATTACCATTTGATTTACTATTATTTTTCGGGACTTTTCCCTGTAAGCGATAAAAACCCTGAAATCATTTCTTTTTGTTTTTAGCTGTGCAATAGCATAATTTGAGCTTTCATCTTCACTTTCACTTTCAACAGTAAACGACTTAGGAGAATTATTTGCGAAAAATTTCTTCATAATAAGTTCTGCCTGAGCTTTACTATAAACATCACCCCTATCTACAAGCAATATTTCAACATTCAGGTCAAAATATGCCGATAATCTTTCAGAGTCACCAGTAGAAAAAGCCTTTTTTATTTCCTTAGGAAAACAAGACTGTGCTTTCACCCTACTTAGATGGCTGAAACCTGCAATCATAAAAACTAATATAGTGACAATTTTTAAGTTCACGATAATAAAATGAATATTTTAGCTTACGGCAACAAAAATTGAACCATCGGAATATTTTAAGGCATTCAATTTATTAACAACTATGGGTTAATGAACATACATTTTTGAAAAAAGACATAGTTTTTTAATTATTAAGTAACTGAACATGACTTTTTTTATAGTATTTTTATATTTTTGATGTAAATTACCAAATTGTTAAAACATTTAGGTTCTTCTTTAAAGTAACTATAATACTGTGAAAATTAAATTAATTTTAATTGGTAAAACAAGTTTCAAGTTTATTGAAGCTGGACTGGGTATGTACAAAGACCGATTGAGACGCCTTGCTAATTTTGAGTTATTAGTTATTCCTGATCTGAAGAACACAAAGAAAATGTCAGCGAAAGAGATAAAAGCAAAAGAAGGTGCTTTAATTTTAAAAACATTAACAAACACTGATTTTGTAGTTCTATTAGATGAAAAGGGAAAGAGTTTCGATTCTGTTAAATTTGCAAACTTTATTGAGAACAAGCAAACAACCGGTATCAAACAATTATCTTTTGTTGTTGGAGGTGCATACGGTTTTTCTCAAGAGGTATATAAAAGAGGAAATATTTTGTTATCATTGTCAGCAATGACCTTTTCACATCAAATTATTCGCCTTTTCTTTATGGAACAAATATATAGAGCATTTACAATAATTAAGGGCTTACCCTATCATAATGAATAACAAATTAAATTTGGAAAAACTGAGCGGCAATATAAAATTTTTAATCATTGCAATTGCATTAGCCTTAACAGCTGTATTTGCACAAAAATATGAATCGCGCCCCGATGATTATCAAATAGATACTGAGGAGTTCAGTAATTTACTGTATGACAAGGAGGATGAACTAGGACTAAAGCTAAAAGAAGTTTTCAGTGTAAACAGTCCTTTTATTGATAGCTGCAAAACAAACCTATTTGAAGTAAACCAAAAACTAAATTTTGAAGAATTAAGTGCAAAAGGGTTTACAATTGCCATTTTCATGCATGATTCGTTAAGGTTTTGGACTGACAATGCTATTGATATTCAAAAACAGTATTCAAAATCCCAACTGAATAGTAATGTTGTTAAGTTAAACAATGCCTGGTATTTGGTAAAACATATACATGCTAAAAACATTGACCTCATAGGCCTTATATTAATAAAGCAAAAATACTCTTTTGAAAATAGTTACCTAACAAATGCCTTTCATGAAGGTTTCAATCTGCCCTCTTCAATTAAAATATCATTGATTTCGTTATCCTACAGCTTTGATATTACTGACAGGCAAGGAAATCACTTATTTTCTCTGGTACCAGTCAACAGAATTATTTCAAAAAACATTCACTGGCAACTAATTGGGACACTTTACTTTTTAAGTATTGCTTTTATTTTATTATTTGTAACAAAATGGTTTCGTCAACTAAGCATTCAACAGGAACACTCAAATCGTCTTATTTTATTGGTCATTTCATTTGTGCTGTTTATTAGATATTTGATGCTGGAATTTAAATATCCATTCCAAATTTATTCTTTAGATTTTTTCGATCCGGGATATTTTGCTGTTTCATATTTCTCACCCTCACTTGGTGACTTTCTAATTAATGCAATGCTTATCCTATTTTTCACAATTACCTTTTTTATTCTTTTCCGAAAAGGTAAATTAATAAGAAAGCTCAGGAATAAAAATATAAAAATAAAGGCTTTAATAAGCTTTGGCATGTTTATACTTTTAATCAGCTTCTTTTATATTGTAGTTAGTAATATTAAAAGCCTGATATTTAATTCAAGTCTAACACTTGAAGCATATAAAATACTAGACATTAATGCATTAAGTATGGCAGCATATTTCATTGTTGCTATATTAATTACTTCACTAATCATAATTATAGATAACATTTTCTTTATTAACAGGCATTTACTAAGCAAACGTTATTTTTTCATTATTTTTCTTCTTGCATTAATCACTTTTTATGCATTTGCACTATTTTTCAAGATAGGAATGTCTAAAAGCTCGGTTCCTTTTTTATTAAGTTTATTACCTATCTTCTTTTATGTTCATTACTGGAAAAGGAAATATCATTACTCTTTTTTTATCCTTATAATTTTTATTAGTTCTGTTTATATTGTTCTTTTTACTTCAGAAACTATAAAAGTTAAGGAACAGGATAAAGCAAAAGTATTAATCTCAAAACTGCAAACAGAAAGAGATATGGTGGCTGAACACCTTTTAACAAATCAGGAGCAAAAAATACAGGAAGACCAAAATTTAGAAAAACTCATAAACGAAGAAAGTGGTGAAAAATCAGACAAAATTTATAGCTATTTATTTAAGAAGTATTTCCAGGGATATTTTAAAAAATATGACCTTGACATTATTATTTGCTGTGACTGTGAAGATTTTGAATCAACAAAGCAATTAGAATATTGTGCAAAATACTACGGAAAACTCGTTGATGATTATGGTAGCAAGCTCAAAAATTCAAACTTTTATTATCTGGATAATCACGACGGCAAATTAAGCTATTTTGGATCGTTAAACTACACTGATGACCAAACGACCTATACCTTGTATATTATGCTTGATTCGAAACTAATTACCAGCGAAATAGGCTATCCTGATTTATTAATTGAAGGGAATATAAAAACCCAAAATAGTTTAAACGAATATTCTTATGCTAAATATAGTAAAAATGAATTAAAAACTCGTTTTGGTAGTTTCCCTTACGATTTGAACAGCAGAATGTTTGACAACTCTAAGCTTGGTTATTCTTTCATGAGTTCGAACAATTTTGATCATATCGTTTATAAATCAGCAAAAAAGAGCCTTATTGTTTTATCAAAGCCCAGAGTAAAAAGTATTGATTTATTAATAGCATTTTCTTATGTTTTTGTTTTCTTCAATCTATTTCTACTTATCATATTATCTATAAACAATTCACATTCATTAATTTACCAAGCTCAGGCAAATTTTGAAAACAAACTATTGATGGCTATGATTTTTGTATTAGCATTATCATTTATTATGGTTGGTGCCGGAACAGTTTATTACAATATTCAGCAGTTTGAGAAAAAAAATGATAAAAACATAAGTGAGAAATTAGAATCTGTATTAAAAAGCCTTGAACTTGAATCAATAAAAGTTAATCAAGATGATTCGAGCTCATTTATCGTTCATAATCAAAAATTAAATGAATTATTAAGAAAACAGGCTGACATTTTTTATACTGACATAAACCTATATGATTTCCAGGGAGGATTAATTGCTTCATCACGTCCTGAAATATTTACAAAAGGACTTATTGGAAACCTAATGAATCCTTCGGCATACCAACAAATGAAAATTAATGAAAAAGTGCGCTACATACACCAGGAAAATATTGGCAACCTGGAATATGCATCAGCATATGCATTATTTCATGATGCTGATAAGCGGAAAGTAGCTTATATAAACCTCCCCCATTTCACAAAACCGGGAGTATTACAAAAAGACATCTCTAATTTGATTGTAGCTGTTATTAATATGTATGTTGTACTATTTATTATTGTTGCAGCTGTTTCTTTTTTTATGGCAAATAAAATTACGCAGCCATTACGTATGCTGCAAAATAAATTTATGGGTATAGAGTTAGGTAAGCAATTTGAACAAATTAGCTACGATAAAAAAGATGAAATAGGTGCCTTGGTTACGGAGTATAATAATATGGTAGTAAAATTGGCTGAAAATATTGAATTATTAGCAAAAACAGAGCGAGAAAGTGCATGGCGTGAAATGGCCAAACAGGTTGCTCACGAAATTAAAAACCCACTTACTCCAATGAAATTAAGTGTTCAGTTTTTACAAAGATCGTGGCAAGATAAAGATACAAATTTTGAAAAAAAACTCGAAAAATACACTCAGGCACTTATCGATCAAATAAATACACTTTCAAACATTGCAAATGAATTTTCAAGCTTTGCAAAAATGCCTAAACCTCAGAATGAACTAGTAAATTTGATTGAAAAACTTGAAAACACCATTCATTTATTTTCACATGAAGAAAACATTGAACTCACATTTGATTTTAACGAGCATGAAATAATAAATATAATAGCTGACAAGGAGCAGATTTCAAGGGTTTTCAACAATTTGATAAAAAATGCAATTCAAGCAATACCATCTGATCGGAAAGGGAAAATATATGTTAACCTTGTAAAAGAAAAGGAATATGCAATTGTGAAAATAAAAGATAATGGTGGTGGAATTTCTGATGAGCAAAAAGACAAGCTTTTCATACCAAACTTTACTACAAAATCAACAGGCATGGGTATAGGATTGCCAATTGTTAAAGT
>JAOZNO010000354.1 GCA_029933755.1 Bacteroidales bacterium
GGTATGTTTTGCCTGTTCCCGCAGGGCCAATAGCAAAAAGGAGATCGTTTTTCCGATACTCTCTCACCATTGCCTGCTGATGTTTTGTACGTGCTTTTATAGGTTTACCACTACTTCCATATAACAAAACGGTTTCTTCTTCATTAATTAAAAAAGAATCATTCCCATTTAAAAGTACATCAGTAATATTGTCTTCACTAATATTATGATATTTATTATAATGTTTTATGAGTAGTTCTAATTTATTTTCAAATTCCTGAACCTTTTCAGCTTCTCCTAAAACCTTTATTTCATGCCCGCGACCAATTATTTTTAATTCTGGGAAAAAGGATTTTATTAGTTCAATTTTCTTATTATTTATACCGTATAAGTTAATTGGGTCAATGCCATCCAAAATGATAAGCTTTTCAATCATATTTTAAAAGAATATATTACTTTTGTCTATTACAAAGATAATTATTAATGTTTAAATGATACAATGCTTTAATGAAATAATGACCAATGATAATTAAAGTCGGCAGTCCCCAGTGGGCAGTAGGCAGAATGATGACTTAATGACAGCGAAGCGAATGACAACATAATGACAGTAAAACGAATAAACAATAACTCAAATTTTGTCTGATAAAACTATTATTATACACTAATTACCAATTACTCGTTATAAAATGCAGCTAATTACTTTAATTTCAGACTGGAATTCATCAGATTACTATATAGGTGCTATAAAGGGACGGATATTAAGTAGTTGTCCAACAGTAACTATTGTTGATGTAAATCATCAAATAACTAGCTATAATATAACACAAGCTGCTTTTGTTGTAAAGAATACATATAAAAACTTCCCGAAAGGCACAATTCATATTTTGTCAATTAATAGTGAAGCAAGTAAGGAAAAACCTCATGTGCTTGTAAGATATGATGGTCATTATTTTATTGGAACTGATAATGGAATGTTTCATTTATTTATTGAAGGTAAAACGGAATCGATTATTGAAATAGATACAGAAGCTGTTGAATCTAGTTTTCCCGAATTAGATGTTTTTGCAAAAGTTGCTTGCCAAATAATTAAAAAAGAGGACATAACTAAGATTGGGAAAAAAAGAAAGTCTTTGCTTAAACAATTACCTGTTTTACCTGCAATTGAAGAGTCCTTAATTATAGGAAAGGTAATTTATATTGATTCATTTTATAATGTGATTACAAATGTGAGTAAGGAGTTGTTTGAGCAAGTACGAAAAAAACGTACATTTAATATTTATGTTCAAAGTAAAAGCAACAAGATTAGTAAGATAAATAAAAAATATGCTGAAACTAGCTTGGGTGAGCTATTGGCAATTTTTAATTCTACCGGACATCTTGAAATCGCTATTAGAAATGGGAAAGCTGCACAATTATTTAATTTAACAACAAACTCTTCAATAAGAATTGTATTTGATGATAATAAGAATAGTGAAAATGACCTTCAGGGAAGACTCTTCTGAAACATTTAAAGAATTTACCACCTCAATTAAGGGAACTATAAAAAGCTTTGATGGTTGCTTACATCTTGATATGCTTAGAGATATTAATAATTCTAATGTCTTTTTTTCGTATAGTCATTGGGTTTCAGAAGATCATTTAAACCGTTACCGTAATTCTGAATTTTTTAAAGCTACCTGGTTAAAAACAAAACAATGGTTTGATGCTAAACCTGATGCATGGTCGGTAGAGAAATTGTAAAGTGAATGGTGTTAATGTACAGAATAGTCATTAAGTAGTCATTCGATGGTCATTGGTGGAATAGTCATTAGGTTGTCATTAATAGTCATTAAGTAAAAGTAAATGACAGTGATACTTCGACAAGCTCAGTAGCTGCGAATGACAATAAATGGCGCAATACAAAATGGCCAATTAACTAAATACTATTAAAATGGACAACAGATTAAAAGCTTTCGAGCGCTTATTAAATATTATGGATGATCTTAGGGAAAAGTGCCCCTGGGATAGTATTCAAACTATTGAAAGTTTAAGAACTTTAACTATTGAAGAGGTATATGAACTTTCGGATGCACTTCTTAAAAAGGATATGCAGGAAATTAAAAAGGAATTGGGTGATTTAATGCTTCATATTGTATTTTACTCAAAAATTGGTACTGAAACAGATGATTTTGATGTGGCAGATGTTTTAAATTCAATTTCTGACAAGTTGGTTTATCGACATCCACATATTTATAGTGATGTAAAAGTTGAAAATTCTACTGAGGTTGCAGATAACTGGGAAGAATTAAAATTGAAAGAAAAAGGTGGTAATGGCTGTGTTCTATGTGGCTTGCCAAATGGTTTACCTGCTATGATTAAGGCAAACCGTATTCAGGAAAAAGCACGTGGTGTTGGTTTTGATTGGGATAAGAAAGAACAGGTTTGGGATAAAGTTTCAGAAGAGTTGCAAGAGTTAAAGGATGAAGTTGCTGTTAATGATCAGGATAAAATGGAGGCTGAATTTGGTGACATGCTTTTTTCTGTAATAAATGCAGCCAGACTTTATGGTATTAATCCTGAAACTGCTTTAGAAAGAACCAATCGGAAATTTATTTCACGTTTTAACTATTTGGAGAGTAAAACTATTAAAAAAGGAAAATCTTTGAAGAAAATGAGCCTTGCTGAAATGGAAAAGATTTGGCAGGAAGCTAAACAATTTGAATAGATAAAAAGATTAGAGTAATTAAGAATTTGAAAATCACTAAACAGTAATAAATGAAACTATCCAGAAGAAATTTTATCAGCAAATCTACATTTGTTACCATAGGTTCTTTGCTGACATTAAATAGCATAACCGCTAAAGAATTTGCTGAAACAAAATTGAAAGCAAGGAAAAACAAGCCTGTTGTAATCTCTACATGGAGCCATGGAGTTGCTGCAAACGAAGCAGCGTGGGAAGTGCTTAAAAATAAGGGTAAAGCTATTGATGCAGTTGAAAAAGGCGTGATGGTGACCGAGGCTGACGAGGATAATTCCAGCGTTGGAATTGGCGGTTTTCCTGACAGAGATGGGAAAGTTACGCTGGATGCTTGTGTTATGGACGAAACTGGAAATGCCGGTTCAGTATCTTTTTTACAACATATTGTTCATCCCATTTCTGTAGCTCGTTTAGTTATGGATAAAACACCTCATGTAATGCTTTCTGGTGAAGGTGCTTTTCAGTTTGCTATTGAAAGTGGCTTTAAAAAAACTAATTTATTAACTGAAAAAGCAAAAAAAGCCTGGGAAAAGTGGAAAGTGAAATCAGAATATGAACCAGTTATAAATATTGAAAACCATGATACAATTGGCATGGTGGCTTTAGATTCAGATGGTAATCTTTCAGGAGCATGCACAACTAGTGGATTGGCTTTTAAAATGCATGGTAGGGTTGGAGATTCACCAATTATTGGTGCCGGTATGTTTGTGGATAATGAAGTGGGAGCTGCTGTGGCTACTGGTATGGGTGAGTTGGTTATGAAAACTATGGGGAGTTTTCTAATTGTGGAGTTTATGCGAAATGGCTTGAGCCCACAAGAAGCTTGTGAAAAAGCAATTGATCGAATAAAGCAAAAATTACCTGATTATAAGAACTTTCAAATTGGTTATCTTGCAATAAATAAGCAGGGTGAAACGGGCGCTTATAGTATACACAAAGGGTTTAATTATGCTAAATACAACAAAAAAGGCAATAATTTAATTGATGCAGGTCATTTATTAAAAGATTGATAAAATACTATTTTTTATTATGGATGACATATTCTGGCTAACCATTCAGTCCGTGTTTGGTGCAATGATGCGTATTTTTTTTATTATGTTGATTGCAGGCTTTTTAGTAAGGAAAAAGATAATTACTTCCGTACAAGTTTCTGCCTTATCAAAAATTACAGTTTATGTGCTGTTGCCATCATTGGTGTTTTCTAATAATGTAATTGGCTTTAAGCCGGAAGATGATCCAAATTGGTGGGTTTTACCTTTGCTAGGCGCAGGAATGACTTTGGTAGGTCTAGGTTTTGCTGCTATAATGTATTTGCCTGATTGGAAGAAAAATAAGGATATGCTGCCTATGAGCAGTATGCAAAATGCAGCTTATTTGGTTTTACCTATTGTGCAGATATTATATCCCGAAAAGTTTACTGCTTTTGCTCTGTACGTTTTTCTTTATGTTATCGGTGCCAACCCGATTATTTGGAGTATTGGTAAGGTTTTAAATGCTTCCGGTCAGAAAGATGCAGTTGGTTTTAAAGCAACTGATTTTTTAACCCCACCATTAATTGTAAATATTCTCTCTATTTTAATTGTTTTGCTTTCAGTTCAGAGATTTGTACCTGATTTAGTACTTGATTCTGCACAAATGTTGGGAGAAGCTACCATACCGGTTGCTACTTTTATTCTGGGAGCCACACTTGGTGGTATTTCATTTAGAAAATGGCCTACGCTAGCTAATATTTTGCGGGTGCTAAGTGTAAAATACCTTATTTTACCGGTAATAACTATCTTAGCTGTTTATTATTTTGAAATATATAAAACAAATTCGTTATTGGCGGATTTCCTGGTTATTCAATCAGCTGCTGCACCAGCTACTGCTATTATTTTACAAGTAAAAACCTATGGTGGAAACGAGCAGAAAATTGGTAGCATGATGCTGATAACTTATATGGTTTGCCTTGTTGCACTACCTTTGTGGATGGCTTTCTGGAAAAGTTTAGTGGCTTAATTATTAGAGTTGGCCTTAGGGTTTGTTGCAGAATAACAAGTTTAAATGTATAGGTTAACTCGTTACAATTTCTTAACACTATAGTTTAGCATAGCGCATATTTTTCACATATCTGTATTACATGTATTTTATAAGTAATTAGTAGATTGGTAATTAGTCTTTGAACGAAAACTCTATAGTGTTGATTCTATAAAGGTTTTTGAT
>JAOZNO010000009.1 GCA_029933755.1 Bacteroidales bacterium
TCACAAAAAAAATATATGGAATTAGTTAAACTGTTTCCGAAAATTGTTGCTTATAAAGTTAATGATCGTTTTATGAAACTTGCTGCCGGATGGCTGATTGATCAATTAGGTCTGAAAGGGAAAGCTTTAGGACGAGCTGGTGTTCACGAAAATCAGGCTCTTGTACTTGTAAATAAAGATAATGCAAGTGGGGCGGAAATACTTAAATTAGCAGAACATGTAAAAGCAGTTGTGTTTAGTAAATTTGCTATTCGTTTAGATTTTGAAGTAAATGTTTATTGAAAGATATTTTCAATATCCTATTTTTACCATTGTTAATACCCCATGTTCGGCTTAGGCTTCCGCTAAAAGGCGGAACAGTACTGCCTGAGTCGTTCTATGTTTTAAGGCTCTGCCTCATTTTATTGTTTACAATAATATGTATATGCTTTTAACACAGTTAAAAGCCTACAAAAAATAAAACGCCGCCGGTAAAACCAACTGCCGAACGTTCCGCTTTTAAGTTTGCAGCCTTAGATTAACTGAGGCTATAAACTTATCAGTCGCTGCTTTCACAATCACAAGGAGTTTTCCAATCATTTCCTATATTGTATTGCTTCCCGTTTTTTATTAGTGTTACTTTATAGCAATCTTTTTCTTTTATTATCGTATCACCCACCTCAATAGGCACTACTTTATAAAGAACAAACATATTAAGATCATACCATGTGTCATTTTCTATCTTAATTTCATAAGATTCTCTTACCGACACCTTTATTTCAGCAATTTTTCCTCGAAATAATAATTCACAAAACCTTTGTTTTGTCTTATAATCAACATAATACCCTATAGAAAAGAAAATAAAAGTCAATATCAAAAATATAATTAAACTATATTTTTTTTTCATTTTAGTATAATTTTGGATATGTATTAAATCCCATTCTGGTCATCCCCACTCCATATGACCCATGTTCGGCTCAGGTTGTGCCTGAGTCGTTCTATGTTTTAAGGCTCTGCCTTATTATATTGTTTTCCACAAAAAATCAACAATAATAACATCTATTACACTTTCAGTATCTGCATAATTTCTTGCACTTGAGTAAAAATAGTCTTCTGCTTTTACTACAATTCCAGAACGGACAGGATTATTGTGAATATAATTGATTTTCTGTTCTATAAATTTTTGGCTAAATATGTGCTCTGCATGGTTTTCGTGTGTCCAAACTTGGTTGGTTTGTTTATTCTTAAATTTTGCATGATATTTAAATACCATTTTCATCCAATCACTTCTGCTTTCAATCTTACTGTTTATAATTTCCAGGAACTTTTTTGTAGTAAAACTTTTAAAATCTCTAATTGTTCCACTTAAATCACCTTTGCTACTACGTGCAAATAAATGTATGTGGTTTGACATAATAACATAAGCAAAAATTTCTAAGCCTTTACTTTTCTGACAAAAGTTAAGGCTTTCAATGGCAATATCTCGATAGACTTTTCGTGTAAAAATATCAACCCAGCCTACAATTTGAAATGTTAAAAAGTAAGCACCTTCCTTTTCTATTATTTTATATCCTGTCGACAAATGTTTTATTTCAAAGATAATACTTTAGCTGCTTTATTAAATCAATTCTATTGTTTTAATTTGAAAAATTATAGTGTAAATCAGGCAAAAGCCTGCAAAAATAAAACGACGGCGGCAAAGCCGACCGCCGAACATTCCGCTTTTTATTAACAACCTTGGCTTAACGGGGGTGCAAGGCTTTTTACTTATTCACAGGCAAAGCCTGGTTAGATAATGCGACTTAGGCAGAGCCTAAGCCGAACGTTCCTTGCTTTTATAGCCTCAGCTCAACTGGGGTCTTTCTAAAGTATCGGCTTTATGGGCATGCTCTAATTCGTCTCTTTATCTTCAATTATTACTTTAAACTCTTTATCAAATTCTATTGTGCTACCTACTGAAAATGCACGGTTTTCACCATTGTTGCAATCAAAGCGCTGACGTTCAGCAATTGTTCCATATTGTACATTCCCTATGCTGTCAAAACGGATAAAGCTTCCCGCTTTGAACATAATTTCTTTGGTTTTACTTTTAAATAGAATATTTCGCAATATGTAAGCTTCAATAACCTTTCCCTTTTCGTTTAATCGAATTTCTTTATCTTTCATAAAAAAAACAAACCCTCCAGCTGTTCTAAGTTCAATGTTGTCTGTCAAAATGCCTAGAATAACATTGCCTTTGGTATCAAATTGTATTTGTGAACTTGCTTTAAATTTTATCAATCGTGTAGCAGTCCATATGTATTGAGTTTCTTTAATGAAACCAGAAATCACTTTTCCATCTTCATTCGTTTCAGCTATAGAGTTTGCAATAAAAACCAATTTTGGCCCTGTAGTCCACAAACTTGTATCATTAGGTAAGTAAATTGTGTCCTGTGCATTACTGACACTCAATTGTAAAAGAAATACGAAACAAATAAAAACTATTCTAAAAATATGAAAGGCTCTTCTCATTATGTATATTCATAAAATTATCAAGGTAAATAAAAAAATATTTATTATATTTAGCAACATATTTTTAAATATTACTGAACACGTTTAATGTAACTACAAAATTAATAACAAAACGCATGAAAAAAGCATGATTAAAAGAATTATTAAACATTCAAGCTAATGATTGTTTTACATCATGCGGTAACATGTGGCAAATGAAAATAATTAAAAAATAAACACATGAAACAAGCCCCGAAAAAATCGGGGCAGGCTATGTTGAAAATAATTATTTTTAGCATATCATTTTATGAGCTAATTAAAACTAAAAAAAGTATCCATGAAATTAATACCAAAATTACTTTTAAAACAACTTTACACAAGAGGAAGTCTTAAAAACTCGAATGAAGGAGTACGTTTTTCTGTTAAAAACAGGTTGAAGAATGCTAAATTAACGGGCTTTGAATGTATAAAGATTGAGAATCATAAAATAAATTCAAAAGATATTTTTATTGATATGGGAAATAATCTTTTGCTTTCGGCAAATGAGATAAGCGTACAGAATCCATTAGATTTTCCGTTAAAAAAATCAATTACCATTGTTGCAAAAATACCACCTTTAGGTACAGGTAAGTTCGACATGAAATTTATTTTTATGACTACTCCTTTTGGAAAATTGGAATTTCATGTTGAAGATTCTATATCAGAGCTTAAGGAATATGAGTATAAAATCCCTAGAGATATTGATGATAACTTTTCACAAAAAGCCATTGAAGATCGTCAAGTTTTTATAGAAAAGCATACAGGGGCAAAAATGCCTCATATTAAGAAATACTCTTTTGATCCACATATTGCTGATGGGAATTGTGAAAATTTTATTGGAGTTGCCCAAATACCCATTGGCTTAGCTGGGCCTTTAAAGGTTAATGGTGAACATGCTGACGGTGAGTTTCTTATCCCGATGGCTACGGCTGAAGGAACTTTAGTCGCTTCGTATAACCGTGGTATAAAAGTACTAAATGCTTGTGGAGGTGTGACGTGTACCGTTATCGGTGATTCAATGCAAAGAGCACCGGTTTTTGTATTTGATGATGCCAGAGGTGCAAGAGATTTTGTTAAATGGGTAGAAGAAAACCATGCAGATATCGCAGACCAGGCCGAAGCCACTTCAAGTGTTGCGAAACTACAATATATTGATTCCATTTTATCAAATAAATTTGCCTATCTTAGGTTTAATTTTTTCACCGGTGATGCTGCCGGACAAAACATGGTAGGTCGTGCTACATTTGTTGCATGTAGCTGGATACTTGAAAAGTATAAGGATAATGAGATTAAACATTTCTTTTTAGAATCAAATCTTGCTACCGATAAGAAAGCTTCGCAAATTAACATAATGAGAACAAGAGGCAAAAGAGTAGTTGCTGAAGCGACGATTAAAAGAGATGTTTTACTTCAACAAATGCGTGTTGAACCAAAAAGTTTGGCATATCATGGGTTAGTATCAAATGTAGGAACAATTCTTTCAGGTGCAAATAATAACGGAGCACATTCTGCTAATGGTATTACTGCTATGTTCTTAGCAACTGGTCAGGATGTGGCTAATGTGTCAGAATCATCTGCTGCTATTTTGTATACTGAATTAACAGATGATGGTGATTTATATATATCCATAACTATTCCTTCGCTAATTGTTGCAACTTATGGTGGAGGAACCAGTTTAGCAACACAGAACGAAGCCTTGGAAATACTGGGTTGTGTTGGTAAGGGAAAAGTAAACAAGCTAGCCGAAATTATTGCAGGTGTAGTTCTTGCAGGTGAAATTTCACTTGGTTCTGCAATATCTTCATCCGATTGGGTTTCCAGTCATGAGGAATATGGAAGAAACAGATAAGAATTGAATAATGATTAATGAATATTGAATAATGGAAGATGTTTCCAGATTCAATATTCATTATTCTATTAAAAGTGCAACACAAGTCCTCCTAAAAAGTTAATTCCTGCCTGAGGGAAATACCCATCCATATTATAATATTCACCTCCATATTGATATCGGTATACCCAGGCGCTTGTTTCATACTCTTCGTTAAATACATTATTTACAGTAAACTTAAAATCAATTGATTTAATAATTTTAGTTTCGATTGTATATGCCAAACTTATATTACTAACACTGTAAGCATCCAACATTCTATTCTGGCTTGAAGTATTATCAATAAACTGATTACCTACAAATTTTGTGTGTAATGCAATTTCAAAACTTTTAAAAGGATAAAATGTAAGCTGGCTGCCCAAAATAATATTTGGTGAGAATGAAATATCTGTTTCGCCAAGATAGGTTTCAACTTGTTGCCCCCAATTATCCCAGTCATCCACATAAGTAGTGAAATTACTAATTTTATTCTGACTAAAGCTTACATTTGCTTGCCAATCAGCTATTTGTTTAAATCTGAATCCTCCGGAAAGTTCAATTCCAGATCGGAAACTTTCTGGTACATTAGTCATAATAGCACTACCTACATCGTTAATCTTCCCTGTATTAATTAACTGATTTTTATAAGTCATATAAAATAAGTTTACATTTATACGTGCTGAACCGGAACTTAAGTTATAGCCAAGTTCAAAGTCAATAAGTGATTCTGCCAGAGGTATTTTATCCTGGTCTGCATCTTTAAAATCAGTACGTGATGGCTCCCGGTGGGCAGAGCCTACAGAAAAATACGTATTTTGCTCTTCATCAATATTATAAGTTAAGCCAATTTTAGGATTAAAGAAATCAAAATGATGTTTTTGTCCCATATCTGTTAAATCATCATCATTCCCAATTATTTTATAGTCAATTACTCTGTATTGTAAGTCCACAAAAACGTTTAATTTATCAAAGAACATGTATGAAAACTTTCCATAGATGTTAAAATCTTGCTTATCGCCGGTATTATAATACCATTCATGTCTGATTTCAGAACTGCTTGAGTATCTAGCCCAAATGACATCCCCATAGTGCTTTCCAAAATATGTTGTATATGCTCCACCCAAAATCGCGCTAAACTTCTCTTTTTCATAATTAATAGAGAAAACGGCTGCATAAAAATCATTATCCAGCCATTTTCGTCTAATTAAATCACTACTAAAAACGGTATCCTGACCAACTACTGCAGGAGGAATATTATAGTCAGCTAAATCTTCATCAACTTTATATTGTTCATAATATCCTTTCCCTTTTGTGTAGTTAAAGGCCAAATTTAAACTTAAATCTCTTATTAATTCTCTAGAAAACATGAGTTGATAATGGTTTTGATTGTAATTGTCAATTTCATTATCATAGGTATAATAATTATAGGTTCTGGAATCTGAATTCATCATATGTTGTGTTTCTTCATGTGAATACAAATAATGATCTTCATATCTCTGCATACCCTCAATATTATTGTCTAAGCGAACTTTAGGAACACCGTTCCATGCCTGGTAGGTGTTTTCTTGTCCTGAAATAATATTTAGCTTTATTAATGTTTTTTTATCAGAATAACCACCGCTTACAAAAAACGATTTTAAATCTGCGTGAGCACGATCAACAAAACCATCTGAATAGATCTTAGACAATCGCATATCAAATGAAAAATGATTATTTATTAAACCGGAGCCTACTGCAATTTTTGTTTTATAGCTATTAAAAGAACCATAGGACGCTGCTATATTTGCATAAGGATTTTTATTTAAACTCTTTGTTTTAATACTAATATTAGCACCAAAAGCTGCTGGACCATTTGTAGAAGTTCCCACACCGCGTTGTATTTCAATATCATCAACCGATGAAACCAAATCGGGCATGTTTACCCACCAAACTCCGTGAGACTCTGCATCATTCAAAGGAATTCCATTGGTAGTAACATTAATTCGAGTAATATCAGTTCCTCTAATATACATTTTTGAATAACCTATTCCGGTACCAGCATCAGAGCTGTATGTGACCGAAGGTGTTAGGTTTAGCAAAAAAGGGATGTCTTGGCCGAGATTTGTTTTGCTTAAGTCCTCACTTTTGATAGTTGTTGAAGCAACAGGAGTATTCTTTCCTGCTCTAGTTGCTTTTACCAATACTTCTTCAGTTAGGTTTTCTGAAATGAACATGGTAATCCTAATTTCTGCTAAGTTGTTTTTCAATTCCAGCTTATAAACCGTCTGTTCATAACCAAGGTAGTTTATCACAAGCGTATAATTAGCAGATTTTAAATTAGGGATTTCAAAGTGTCCACTATAATCAGTGACAACTCTTTGCTTAGAATTTTTTATTGAAACAACTGCTCCAATAAGGGCTTCACCTTTTTCATTTTCAACATATCCCTTAATATATTGTGCATTGATTGAAAAAGTAAATAGAATAAATAATGCAATTATTATTGTTTTTTTCATTTTCTAAGTTTTAATTTAATCATAAATAAAACCTAAAAGGAGCGAGATAATGTGAGTTGTATAATTCTTCTCTTCCTACGGCAGCATTACCTGCATCAGGTTCAAAGGGTTTAATCTCAGCCTGTTATTTAAGGCACCCCGTTTAGATGAGACAAAATTAGAATAAAGATTTGAAATAGGAAAATAAAATGTGATGTATATACTTTCCAAACTTGTTTGTTCTATTGTTATTCTATGGTTTCTTCTTGTTTTTCTTGCTTCTTCTCAATTTTTCTTTGTTTCCGTTTGTTTTTTCTCTGTTCTTTTTTTGTTAGTTCCTTTTTTGTCTGTTCTTTTTTTGGCTTTTCCTGTATCTCTGTCTGGACTTTTAAAATTTCAGTAATTGCCCTCACAAAAGTTTCTTTTGGCAAAGCACCAGAAGCCATTCTTGGAGTTCCTGTTTTTGGTATGAATAAAAATGCAGGTATTCCACTTATACCAAAAGCTCTTGATATATTTGGGTTTTTTTCAGTATTTACTTTGTAAATAATTAATTTGCCCTCATAATCTTTTGCCAATTCATCTAATGTTGGCGCAACTCTTCTACACGGGCCACACCAGTCAGCATAAAAATCAACAATTACCGGTTTATCACCCTCGAACTTCCATTCTTTATTTTTTTCATAATCAAAAACCTTTTCTTTAAAAGCTGATTCATCTAAATATATTGGTTTTTGAGCATTGTTTGAAATGTTTAATCCAAAAAACACAATTATTAATAATACTATTTTATTTTTCATTATTTCATTAATTCATAAACAACTGGATATAAAAAGGGCTACTCTATGCAAGTAGCCCCAATTATATAATTAGTTTCAGCTAGAAAATGCCTGTAATCTCATTATTCTTAGCGTTTTCTTATCCGATACTTAGTTCTCGTACAAATACTAATTACCTTATGATGGATCTTCAACCTTTAGTACATCAGCAATTGCTTTTTTAAATGTATCCTTAGGAAGTGCACCAACAGCCATTTGAGGCTGTCCTTCTTTAGGAACAAAAAGTAATGATGGGATGCTTTGAATACCGAACATTCCGGCTAAGTTTTTTTCCTCTTCAGTATTTATTTTGTAGATATTAATTTTGCCTTCATACTCTCCTTGAAGTTCTTCAAGCAGCGGAGCAACTTGTTTACAAGGTTGACACCAATCTGCATAGAAGTCGATCATACAAGGTAGGTCACCTTCAAATTTCCAATCTTTATTTGCATCAAAGTTAAATACTTTTGTCTTAAATGTTTCTTCTGTTAAAAATTCTACTTTTGCCATTTCTTGCTATTTTGATTTGTTATTTAAATATTTCTGTTTTGTTATCAAATGATATACCATTTGTAAAAAACTGTATTTTCATTACAATAAAACCTTATTTATTGTAATTTTGTCACCTATTTTCCGAAAATGACAGATTTACTATTGAAATATCTGTCATTATGAATATTTATACATTATTATTTAGAGATGACTTGACATTTATAACTACAAATGTATATTTTTGTTGTTTAAATAATAGTATTCGAGTGAATATTAAGGTTTTTTAAGTTTTAAATCTTAACTGAGTCTTGGGAGGAACAAGAGGATGTTTCTTGAATAGAAAAGCTACTGTCTTTGTAAAAATAAGTCAAAAATTTATGAATTGATAGTAGAGTTAGAACGATTAACAATTAATAAATGAAAAAAAGATTACAACACCCTGTATTTAAAATTATTGCTAAAATTGCGGGTGAACATAATATACAGACATATGTAATTGGTGGTTTTGTCCGGGACTTATTTCTCAACAGGGATTCAAAAGATATTGATGTTCTTGTAATGGGTAATGGTATTAAGTTTGCGGAAAAGATATGCGCTAGTTTAGGCAAAGAGTCGAAACTTTCAGTTTTTAAGAATTTTGGAACAGCCATGATTAAATATAAAAACTGGGAGATTGAATTTGTAGGGGCAAGAAAAGAATCATATCGAAAGGATTCCAGAAAACCAATAGTTGAAGACGGAACATTGGAAGATGATCAAAATCGTAGAGATTTGACTATTAATGCAATGGCAATTAGCTTACATCCTGATTCTTATGGCCAGTTTCTTGACCCTTTTAATGGAATAGAGGATTTAGATATGCATGTAATCCGAACTCCACTTAATCCTGAAATTACATTTTCAGACGATCCCTTAAGAATGATTAGGGCTATACGATTTGCGACTCAATTAAATTTTACCATTGAAAAAGATACACTAGAAGCAATATCCAAACAGAAAGATAGGATAAAAATTGTTTCAATGGAGCGAATTGTTGATGAGCTACATAAAATAATTCTTTCAAAAAAACCATCTGTTGGATTTAAGCTTTTGGATAAGACCGGTTTACTGAATATGATTTTCCCTGAACTTAGTAAGCTAAAGGGTGTTGAAACGATAAAAGGTAAAAGTCATAAAGACAATTTTTTGCATACCATAAAAGTTTTAGATAATATCTGCAAAAACACAGATGACTTGTGGCTACGGTGGGCAGCTTTGCTCCATGATATTGCAAAACCTGATACAAAAAGGTTCTCAGAAGATGGCTGGACATTTCATGGACATGAATTTGTAGGTGCTAAAAAAGTTCCGGGAATTTTCAGGAAAATGAAGCTTCCATTAAATCATAAAATGAAATTTGTTCAAAAAATGGTTTTATTACATCTTAGGCCAATAGTATTATCGCAGGAAATTGTGTCGGATTCTGCAATAAGAAGGCTTTTGTTTGAGGCAGGTGATGATGTGGAAGATTTGATGACCCTTTGTGAAGCTGATATAACATCAAAAAATGATATAAAAATTAAAAAATACCTTGCTAATTTTAAGATAGTCAGACAAAAATTAAAAGAAGTTGAGGAAAAAGATAATGTGCGAAATTTTCAACCACCCGTAACCGGTGAGCTTATAATTGAAACATTTGCCCTTAAACCATCAAAAATAATTGGCGATATAAAAGCTGAAATAAAAGAGGCAATATTGGATGGTAGAATTAAGAACGATTATAATGAAGCATACCAATTTATGTTAGAAGAGGGGAAGAAGCACGGATTAGAAGTGGCGAAATTAAAATAAAAAGTACAGCAAGAAAGAAAGCATCACTACGAAGAAGAATAAGTCAGTAGTCTCCGAGTTATAGAAGAAGGCTTCGTGCCTTGGCATGACGTTAGTTTTTTTTAGTTTATTTAAACTTACCATGAACAAAATTGAAGTTTCAGCATATTCCGTTCAATGGGCTATTGATGCACAAAAAGCGGGTGCACACCGTGTTGAGCTTTGTGATAATATTTATGAAGGTGGCACAACTCCCAGCATTGCATGTATTAAGCTTGCCAGAAAAAATTTACAAATAGAGCTTTATGTAATTATCCGTCCGCGTGGTGGTGACTTTTTATATTCAGATATTGAATTTGAAACCATGAAACGTGATATTGAAATTGCCAAAGAGGCTGGTGTTGATGGTTTCGTTTTTGGCTTATTAAATATTGATGGTTCAATAGATATGGAAAGGACAAAAGAATTGGTGGAATTATCCAAACCAAAAAAAGTAACTTTTCATAGAGCTTTTGATGTAGCCAAAGATGCATTTAATGCACTTGAAGATATTATCTTATGTGGCTGTGACCGTATTCTAACCTCAGGACAAAAAAATAATGCTTTTGAAGCACTACCTTTAATTTCTGAATTAGTTAAAATAGCAGGAAACAGAATTAGCATTATGCCAGGCAGTGGTATTGATGAAAATAATATCCTTAAAATTAAAAAGGAAACGGGTGCTAAGGTATTTCATTTATCAGGAAAAAAAACGATGCAAAGCAAAATGAACTATATTAATGAAAATGTTAGTTTTAATGCACTTGGACAATCATCAATACCAGAACATGCTGAGTTGGATGTAGAAATAATTAAAAAAGTAGTAGGAATTGCACAGAGAGCGTAGTTTGTCCATCTTTAGTTCGTTTTTTCTTAATTTCATCCCGAAAAATCGGGACAGGTCGTGTTTTACAATCTTGAAGTGGAAGCAGCCTTCAGTTTTCAGTAAGCAGGCTTGGCAGATCTACTGCTTAATGCATACTGCCAACTTCTACAAATCTTTACAAAACCAAGACAAATCGAAACTTTACAGTCACTCATTAATTCTGCCTATCGGAATAGTATATCTATCGATAGGTTCTATTCAAAAAAATTCATCCGCCCTTTTTCGCTACGTAACAGTGCAGCAACTTCCTTCTGGCCAGCTTGCTCTGCCATATCAATAGCAGTTATTCCATTTATATCCTTGATGCTAATAAAGCTAAGCCTCTGTGGACTCATACCCGTTCCGGAGAGACTGTAAATCATACGGTTAACGGCTTCAATATCACCTCCGCCGGCTACGTAGAATAGAGCTGTTCTTCCCATCAAGTCCAGATCAAATAGATTTTTATTCATAATATTTTTCTTTAAATTGATCCATAATTTTCAAAAACTCATCGGGCAATCGTTTATTCGTTTCTTCAATAATTCCCTTTGGAATTTCTTTATAAAAAGCCTCTGCAATACTACCTGCCATTGCAGCAATAGTATCACTATCGCCACCAATTGAAATTGCTAAACGAATAGCTGATTCAAAATCAGAGCTCTCTAAAAATGCTATAATAGCTTCAGGAACTGATCCTTGGCAACTGACATCAAATCGATAAATTAGTCTAATATCATCAAGTTTTCGCTCTAAATTATAGTCAAATTTTGTTTGAATATAATCCTTAATTTCTGATTTTTCTTTTCCAGTTCTGGCCAGAAAAACAGCTGACGCAATAGCTTGAGCACCTTTTATCCCTTCAGGGTGATTATGAGTTACTTCTGCACTTTTTTTAGCTTCTTCTAAAACTGCTTCCAAATTATTAAAAGCATAAGCAATTGCGCTCACCCGCATAGCAGAACCATTACCCCAGCTATTATAAGCTTGTGGATTTTCTAAGAATATCCATTTATAAAAGTTCCCTCCATAGCCTGCATCAGGGTATTTTTTTCCGAACTTCTGTAAAACACTTCCGTAATCATCATTGTTTAACAGTGCATCTGCTATAGCAACAGTTAAAACAGAATCATCAGTAAAACGAGATTTTTTATTAAATAAAATAAAGTCTGTTGATTTTTTATAACGACCTTCAAAACGAGAACCAATCACATCTCCTATTATTGCTCCCATCATAATTTGTCGAGTTTAGATATTCTAATTTCTGTAAGTCAGAGGCTCACTTCGCTAATATACAGCAAGTTAAATCTGAAAACTCCTTTCACCTAACTTAAGACAGTGAGACTCTGACTATCAGACTTAATAATAATGGTCTGAAAATTTAGAACTTATTAAAAAACTAAGTTAAGATATTTACAGCAAAATGTCTAAATTTGGCCAAAAATTCACAATTAAGCTAAAATGAAAAGGTGCAAAGCAACTAGTTCTATAAAAAGATAAGAACTAGACAACTTGCAGTAAGTAAATTAGCATAGTTGCTATGCACCTTTGCTGTCAATCATAGGTTAATAGATCAAATATAACTAAATTTTAATATCAAAATATTTATGAAGCAAGAGATTATCCTATTAAATATAATTGGTGAAGATAAGGCTGGAATCAGTTCTTCATTGACCGAAATATTATCACAATATAATATACCAATACTGGATATTGGTCAGGCAGTTATACATGATCAGCTTTCATTGGGTATTATGTTTAAAATTCCTCAAAAAACTGAATCATCACCAATATTGAAAGACTTATTATTTAAGGCCTATGAACTTAATGTGCAGGCTAAATTTACACCTGTAAATGAGGGTAATTATAATGAATGGGTTAATCAGCAAGGAAAAAAACGCTTTATTATTACCTTGATATCACGAGAAACTACTGCAACGCAGTTATCGAAACTTACAGACCTGATATACAAACAGGGGCTTAATATTGATGTTATTGCCAGATTAACAGGAAGGCTACCTCTTGATAATCATACGAAAATAACCAGGTCAAGTATAGAATTATCTGTGAGGGGAAACCCTATTGATGAATTATCTTTTAGAAAAAGTTTAATGGATATATCTAAAAAAACTGGTGCTGATATCGCATTTCAGGAAGATAATATTTTTAGAAGAAACAGGCGTTTGGTCTGTTTTGATATGGATAGTACATTAATTCAAACCGAGGTTATCGTTGAACTTGCAAAAAGGCATGGAGTAGGAGAGCAGGTGCATAAAATTACGGAAGCTGCTATGCGTGGAGAGCTTGATTTTAATGAAAGTTTTGTACAACGTGTTGCTTTATTAAAAGGCTTAGATGAAAGTGTGATGGAAGATATTGCTCGTAATTTGCCTATAACAGAGGGTGCTGAAATATTATTTAAAGCACTTAATAAATATGGTTTTAAAACGGCAATTTTATCTGGTGGCTTTAATTATTTTGGTAAATATTTACAGCATAAACTGGGTATTGATTATGTTTTTTCAAATGAATTGGAAATTAAAGATGGGAAATTAACCGGAAAGCATCTTGGTGATATTGTAAATGGAGAAATGAAAGCTGAATTGCTGAAAAAGATTGCTTTTAAAGAAGATATTCATTTGGAACAGGTTGTTGCTGTAGGTGATGGAGCAAATGATTTGCCTATGCTGAATATTGCAGGCTTAGGTATTGCCTTTCATGCAAAACCTAAAGTGAAAGAAAATGCACAGCAAGCTATTTCAACTATAGGCTTGGATGCTATTTTGTATTTAATGGGTTTTAGAGATCGGGAGATTGGGATTGAATAAAATTTTCAAGGTTATATTTGACCTCAAAGAAATTAAATCCCCATTATTAAAAATCGCAACAGTCGTTAATATTAGAGGTGAATTGTTAAATTGCTAATGAATAACAATATAGCAATATAACCATGTTTGCATTTACTCCGGAAAAGGTAATCTTCTATGAGTTTTGATTTAATGATGTATTTTTTCTTTCGCTCATAATCTCATTAGCTTGTTCAACCCAAAAATCACGTTGAATTCTTCCTGGGAAATATTCTATAGCATCACTAACTTTTGTAACGGTATCTATGGTGAAATCACTAATTTGTTCAATATTGTATATTCCCAGTTCGTTTAGTTTTTCTTGTATAAATGGGCCAACCCCTTTTATAATGGTTAAATCTTCTTTTTCATCTTCTTTTACCAATTTAAATCCAAGGAATTTAGCAGCCTCTTCTTTTGTTTTAAATTTAGGAGCAGGTTTATTAAGCTTGTGCTGAAGTTCATAATTAAGTTTTTCATGCTCTACAAGTTCTTCTTTTAATTTTGAACAAGATGTTTCTACCTCAGATAGTTTTAAACTCAATGCTTCATTTTCGGCTTTTTGTTTTTCTATTTTATCCTGATATTCTTTTAACTCTTTTTCAGAGGTGTTGGATGGTTTCTCAACAGCTGTTTGTTTTGCAGAAAACCATCGTGTAAAATAGCCAATTAAAAAAGCAATAACCAACATAATAACTATTTCAAAAATAGCTGTGGGTTTGTCTAATGGGTTTAAATTTTCAAACATGAATTTTCATTTTTTAGAGGTCACCTTATTCATTAAATATTGTACTAATTCTGTATGCTAATCTCAACTCTTCTATTTTTACTTCTTCCACTTTCATTATTGTTATTTTGAACAGGACTTTCTTTACCCAGGGATTTTATTTCTATATTATTTTCCTCGAGGCCATAAGATACAAATAAGCCTTTAACCCATTCTGCACGTTCTAAGCCAAGCTTAAGGTTTGAGGAATCACTTCCAATATTATCCGTATTACCAATAATTAAAATAAGTTTTTCAGCCAAAACAAGTTTCTTTGAAAATATTTTTATGCTATCGCTTAGCTCTTCTGATAAAATTGCTTCAGATTGGGCAAAAGGAAAATAAATAGTGAGGGTTTCGAAATCAAACTGAATTTTAGTCTTTTCAGGTACTATTTTTTTAACGACCTCTTGTTTAACAGGTTCAACTTTTGTTATTTTTTCATCTTTGCAGATTTCCTTTATTTTACAAACATACCAATAAGTGGATAATGATGACCAAACGACAAAAACGAGGACTCCAATAATAATTCTCATGCTATAAATGTACAAATTATTTTTTGAATTAGTTGCTTTTTTTTAATTCAAAAAACAAAAAGACGCAAAGTTTTAATATGATTAATATCAATACTTTACGTCTTTATAACTTTACTGTTCTTTTTTAAATATAGAATGTAAAATAGTAGTTTTTTTGTAAACCGAAAGTTTTAATTGCAAAATAATTTGTAAAGTGAGTCTCTGCCTATCAGAAATAAGATTTGACACTGATTTAAACTGCTCAGAGAGCCGTTCTACTACAGATTTTCTAAAATAAAATTAGTCATCATCGTATATAAATGTAGTCTGGTATTTCCACCATAAATTCCATGATTACGGTTTGTGTAATAAAACTGCTTAAATTGCTTATTTGCTTGTACTAAAGCTTCAGAAATTTCAATAGAATTCTGAACATGCACATTATCATCACCCATACCATGTACTAATAAAAGTTTTCCTTTTAGTTTTTCAACATGGTTAATAGGTGAGTTGTCATCATAACCGTCAGGATTTTCCTGTGGTGTGCGCATAAACCTCTCAGTGTAGATGTTATCATAATATCTCCAGTTTGTTACAGGAGCAACGGCAATACCCGCTTTAAAATAATCAGCACCTTTTGTCATAGCCAGTAAGGTTTCAAAGCCACCATAACTCCAGCCCCAAATACCAATTCTTGAAGCGTCAATATAATCTAAAGACCCAATGTATTTAGCCGTTTCTATTTGGTCAATTGTTTCATATTTACCAAGCTGAAGGTAAGTCATTTTACGAAATTCTTCACCACGTGCACCGGTTCCTCTACCATCAACACAAACAGTAATGTAGCCTTTTTGTGCCAGCAACATATCCCAGCCAAAACTCCAACGATTTTTAGCAGATTGTGAATCCGGCCCGGAGTACTGCTCCATTAAAACAGGATATTTTTTAGTCTTATCAAAATTAGGTGGTTTAATCATATAGCCGTTCAATTCAATACCCTCAGAGGTTTGAAATTTAAAAAACTCTTTATTTACGCCACCATATTTTTTCACTTTCTCACTTAAAGCTTTATTATCTTCAAGTACCCTTATTAATTTTCCTTTTGAGTCATGAAGTGTGATGTATGTGGGTTGAGTAATACTAGAAAAAGAGTTAATATAATATTTATAGCTAGTACTAAAAGATACATTGTTTGTACCCTCTTTTGTAGTCAATTTTTTCTTTTTCCCTTTCATGTTAACAGAGTAAATCTGTCTTGTTAAAGGCGAATCTTCGGCTGAAACGTAATAGCAGATTTTCTTATTGTCGTCAAAACCGATAAAATCAATGATATCCCAATTGCCTTTTGTTAGCTGTTTTACTAAAGTTCCATCAATTTTATATAAATAGATATGTCTGTAACCATCTTTTTCACTGGTTATTACAAAATGTTTTTTATCTTTTAAGAAAGTAAGGTTGTCATAAGTTTCATCACCAATATAATACTTATTTATATCAGTATAAATTACTCTTGTGCTTCCTGTTTCTGCATTTGCTGAAAGAACTTCTAGTTTATTTTGTAACCGATTTAACCGGATAATTGCTAACTGGTTAGCATCAGCTGTCCATCGGATACGGGGTATGTAAATATCAGTTTCTGTACCAATATCTGTTTTTATTGTTTTTGCAGTTTGAACATCATAAATATGAACAGAAACTACAGAATTACCATCACCCGCTTTAGGGTATTTCCATTGGCGATTTTCAGGGTATAAAACATTATTCTCCAATTTAGGTGCCATTCCTGCAAACATGGTCATATCAAAAGTCTTCACTTTAGATTCATCAAATTTGATAAATGCAATATTTTTCCCATCAGGCGACCAGTAAAATGCCTGCTTAAAACCAAATTCTTCTTCATAAACCCAATCTGGTGCACCATTAATGATTTTATTTTTTGCACCATCGGTGGTAACCGCCATTTCTTTACCAGATGCAAAATCTTTAATGTAAATATTGTTTTCATAAACAAAAGCCACTTGTGAACCATCTGGTGATATTGTTGCCAATTGTTGCTTATTTATATCAGAAACAGTTCGCAATTTTTTATTTACTATATCCCAAATATAAAATATGGCAGTATAGGAGTGTCGGTAAATACTTTCAACTTCTGTTTCAAGAAGTATTTTAGTTTCATCTTCATTAAAATGATAATCTGTAACCCATGGTGTTTTCAAGGATTCAATTTTAAGTAGGGTATCCACTACTTTGCCTGTTTTATAACTATGCTTAATAATTGCTTGTTTTCGGCTATCAAATGTGGTGTAGTTTATGCCATCGTTCATTGAACGCAAGCCACGTACTGAGCGAGGATAAAATGAGTATCGTACTACATCACTAATGGATATTTCTTTATAATTTTGTTGAGCAAAGCTGTTTCCTATAAATAGGAATCCAATAAGTACTAATAATAATAATTTTCTCATA
>JAOZNO010000355.1 GCA_029933755.1 Bacteroidales bacterium
TATTATTGTTTGATTTTTGCAGAAATACTCACACCGACACTTATCGGAGTGCTGTTACCATTTAACCATTTAACTATTTTAACCATTGAGTCTGCTTCAAAAAGTATATTTTTCTGTATTCAGCCGCTAAGCGGGTTCTTAACAAGCATATATGCAGAATAATACACTCTTGCCTTTAATGAAATTACCCGCTAAGCGGCTTTTCGGAGTGCTGTCACCATTTAACCATTTAACCATTTAACGTACAGTTCCTAGTTGCTTAATACTGTCAAGTCAAGCCTCAAATTTCGGGTAGATTATTTTTGACACAATTAATGTAAATATTACTATTTTGAATAACACAATCTATCAGTAAATATAAATTGCCACAGATTCACAGATTTTAAAACAAGCAAAGCTTGTTTATCTGTGAAATTTTCTAAAAATAATTTTATTAATCTGTGAATCTGTGGCTTATAATTATTAATTATTATTTTTTAGTAGAAGCAGTAGTTTCCTATTGTTTCATTCATAGAAAATGTAAAAGTTAAATTAAATCCGAAACCAGCTACATAACTTAACATTAGTTCCCAGTCCCCAATCATTTAGTTAATAATTATACTCTGATTACTAGCTTCTTAATTAAACCCATTCTAAATAACGCAACCATTTTTATCCATTCTACATCTATTAAATGTTAAAAAAAGCTAAAAATAGTTAAAACTTGTTTTCGGGTTTTAAATAATTTGTTTAATTTTGACATGTTTTTGTAATTAATTATTATTTATTAATTGTTAACCTAAATTTATAGTTTATGAGAAAAATTATGTTATTGGTTGCATTCCTGTCATTTATGGGTATGCAAGCCTTTGCTCAAACTACGATAACAGGTACGGTAACTGACTCCAATAATGAGCCAGTACCAGGTGCCAATGTTCGAGTAAAAGGTTTTTCTGACATTGGAACAATTACCGATTTAAATGGAGCTTATTCTGTTAGCGTACCTGCTGAAGCAACTGCTTTAGTGTTTTCGTTTGTGGGAATGAAAAACCAGGAAGTAGAAATTGGTGGACAATCTACTATTTCTGTTACTCTTGAAAACGAGGACATTGGAATTGATGAGGTTATTGTTACCGGTTTTGGTATAAAAAGAGAAAAAAGAACCGTTACTTATCAAACCGAAAGAGTTTCCGGAGAGGATATGAACGCTGGACAAACTACCAGGGCTGCTCAAGGTCTTGTTGGTAAAGTTGCCGGTTTGCAAGTAAACGTTCAATCAAATGGTGTAAACCCAAGTTCGCAGCTTTTATTAAGAGGTATGCGTTCAATAAGTGCAAATAACGAAGCATTAATTGTAATTGATGGTTCTATTGCTACACAGGGTGCATTTGATGATTTAAACCCAAATGATATTGAAAGTACAAACGTACTTAAAGGTGCTACTGCTGCTGCTCTTTACGGATCTCAAGCAGGTAATGGTGCAATTATCGTTGTAACTAAAGGTGGAAATAAAAATAAAAGATTCACTGTTGGTATAACAAACGCAAGCACTTGGGAAAATGTTGCATACATGCCAGATTTCCAGACAGAACATGGAACTGGATGGGATGGTGAGTACAATAATATTGAGAATACAAACTGGGGACCTCGTTTTGATGGTCAGGTTCGTCAAATTGGACCTGTATTCGCTGATGGTTCTTATCAGGCTGTACCTTATGCTCCTGTAAAAGACAATCTAAAAGATATGTATAATACAGGTACAACTATTCAAAATACTGTTTATTTTACAGGTGGTGACGAAACAGGTAGTTTCTACATGTCGTTTGGTGACCAACGTACAAACGGTATTGTACCAGATGATACATATAACAGAAATACTGTTCGTGTTAATGCCAGTAAGAAAATTGGTAAATTAGAATTAAAAGTGAATTCATCTTATCTTTCTGATGAAACAAATGTAGTAGGTAATGATATTGGTGATCAGGACAGAGAATTTTACTGGTTTGTATTAAATACGCCTGCAAATATTCCATTACCAACTTATAGTGATTGGGATAATCCTGAAAGCTTTGGTTATGCTGATAATTATTATAATGCATTTTATCAAAACCCTTACTGGGCAATTGGAACCAACCGAAATATGGATAATACGGAAAGGTTAGTTGCTAATGTTAGTGCTAGCTATGATATTATGGATAATATTAACTTTATAGCTAGAGCTGGTGTGAATACAGTAAACGGTACAGGAAAAAACTGGAGAGCAGATCAAACTTACAATCCTGTATTACAGCCTTATCATTCAACTGTTTCTTCATTTGTTGAAGATACAGAGTTTGTTTCAACAAGATATACCTTTGACGCATTATTTTCAGGAGACTTTAAGCTTGCTGAAGATTTTACATTAAAAGCTATTTTGGGTTCGTCTGTTATTACAAATGATTACAGGTATAGCTCAATTAGGGCTAATAATCTTAGTATTCCTGATTTTTATGATATTTCAAACGGAACAGGTCAATTAGCAGGTTCTGTTAATGCAGAGCAAAAAAGAACGGTTGGTTTCTTTGGTGATGTAACACTTGGTTTCCAAAATTGGGCTTTCTTAAACTTAACAGGTCGATATGATTATACATCAACTTTACCTGCTGAAAGTAATAGCTATTTTTATCCTTCTGTTGGTTTAACGGTTGTATTAACTGATGCAATACCTGCACTTCAGGATAATGCAATTCTTTCTTTTGCAAAAATTACAGCTAGTAACTCTACAGTATATAATGATTTAGCTCCTTATCAGCTTAATGAAAGATATGCTCAATCTTCTGCTTATCCTTATGGAAGTATTAATGGTTTCTATAGATCAGGTACAGCCGTAGACACCGAAATTAAAAAAGAGAAATTAAACAGTACGGAAATTGGTGCAAACCTTGGTTTCCTTCAGGGACGACTTAGTTTAGATTTTGCTTATTTTATGACAAAAACTACTGATTTAATTACGAACACTACACCTTCTGTAGCTTCAGGTTCAAATAATTATTTAACAAACATTGGTGAATTAGAAGGTTCAGGTTTTGAAATTACCCTTGGTGGAAAAGTTCTTCAACTTGGTGATTTTAACTGGGATTTAAGTGTTAATTATTATACTTACGAAACAACAGTTGTTTCTATTAAGGATGACCTTAATGAAATTGCTACTGCTGTTTGGGGTGCTGGATATGGAACTTATGCTATTGTAGGAGAGGCTTTTCCTCAGCTTAAGGCTGTTTCTTATCAAAGAGATTCTCAAGGAAGAATCGTTGTTGATGGTGTTAGTGGAAATCCATTAGCCGGTGAACTTGAAAATATGGGTAAAACTACTCCTGATTACATAATTGGTTTAACTAATCAATTTAGTTTTAAAGGAATTTCGCTTTCAGCTACTTTAGATTATCGTGGTGGATATGTATATTATTCTCAGGGTAGTGATATGATGGAGTTTACAGGTCGTTCTATGGAGAGTGTACAGTCAGATAGGAAAGATTTTGTTTGGCCTAATTCTGTAGTTGAAACGAGTACTGGAGTATTTGTTGCAAATACAAATATTCAAACTACTGATGCAATTATGGGTCTTTGGCAGCATGAATATAATGATATCAAAGAGAATTATGTAAAAGATGCATCTGCATTTAAAATTAGAGAAATAGCTTTAAATTACACATTACCTTCTAATTTGACTGAAAAAACAAAAGTTTTTCAAAAAATTACAGTTGGTGTAATTGCTAGAAATCTATTGACTATATTCCCTAATGAAAAGTATATATTCTCTGATCCTGAATTTAAGAATGCCGGTACAGGTTCTAATATTGTTGGAGTTGGTGGATATACTACTTCACCTCCTACTCAATCATTTGGTTTTAACGTGAATATTGAATTTTAAAAAAATAGAGATATGAAAAAATATTTTATAATAACAAGTGTTTTATTTGCATTTCTGTTGGCTTCGTGCGAGGAGTTTTTGGATGTAAACACGGATCCAAATAATCCAACAGAGGTGACGCCTGATCTGATTTTGCCTGTGGCACAGACCTATACGGCAAGTTATATTAGTGCAAGTCGTTATACGAACCATTTTGGTAACATGATGATGTATAACTGGAGTGAAACTTATGGTTTTTCATGGTATAATGAAGAGTTTTTATATCAAGTTTCTACAACCTTTTATGATCAACTATTTGATTATGCTTATGAAAATGCAATGAAACAGTATGCTGCATTAGATGATTTAGGTGATGATTATGGTCATTATAAGGCTATTAGTATGATTATGAAGGTGTTTCATTTTCAGTTGTTAGTTGATATATATGGTGATGTTCCTTATTCTGAAGCTTTATTAAGAGGTGGAAACCCAACACCAAAATATGATGATGCACAAACTATTTACCAGGATTTAATGGTACAGTTAACAGCTGCTAATACGATGATTGATGCTGCTTCTGCTAACGATCTTAGTGTTGAGCCTGGATCAGATGATATTATGTTTGGTGGTAATATGACTATGTGGAAACAATTTGCCAATACGGTTAAAATAAGAATACTGAATAGGGCAAAAGCTTCTTTTGATCTTACTGCTGAGCTAGCAACAATTGCAGCTGATGGCTCTGGTTATATTGGTGCTGACGTAGAAGTTCAACCTGGTTATTTACAAGAGGAAGGTAAACAAAATCCTTATTGGGAAGGTCTTGGATGGACGGTTGGCGAAACTGTTCAACTTAATAACGATGCCACATGTGCTACTCAGTATATATTAGATTATTTGGATGCTACCAATGATCCTAGAATTAGTTTTATGTATGAAGAACCTGAAGACGGACATTTGGGTGTTGATCAGGGAACAAATCCTGGTGATGACCATGCTGCTGATTTGGTTTCAAATATTGGCCCTGG
>JAOZNO010000356.1 GCA_029933755.1 Bacteroidales bacterium
AGGTTTTTCTTGCATGGGGTGTACAGGCTTTCTTTATGAAAAAAGCAAATAGCTCAATGAAAGCAGAAAGTATTTTCTTTTATATGATGATTACGAGTATTTTATTATCGCCAATTGCTTATTATATGACGGATTTTTCCCAAACAATTGAATTAGATTTTACAAATTTGGGAATAGCTTTTGGTATTCAAATGCTAAATTCTGTTGGTGCATTAATGTTAGTTTATGCCTTCAGGTATGGTAGAGCTATAATTGTAAGTCCTTTAACAAATGCAGTTGCACCTGTGTTAACAGTTGTTCTTTCACTAATAATTTATCAGGTAGTACCAAATAGCTTTATTCTATTAGGAATGTTGGCGGCAATAGTTGCAATGACCATACTTGCCTTTGAAGATGAATAGTAATTGCAGTTTTAAGCTCTTGATTAAATACCTTAAAATTTTGTTTGGCTTTAGTTTAAATGTTTGGATTACTTGTTTATACATTTATTTGAAGATTACCGAATTACCAAATAAACACATTGTCAATATGCAAGAGATTATTATTAAAACTTGAGTCTGCTCGGAAAAATGTAATTTTCTGTATTCAGCTGCTAATCTGGTGCTTAATAGTCAGATATGCAGGTCTATACATTTTCGCTTTTAATAGGATTACCCGCTAAGCGGCTTTTCAGAGTGCTATCAAAGTTTTTAAATTATAGGACAGCAATGTCATTGCCATTTATTTATTAAAAATTAATTATGATGGATGTAAAGTTTTTATTAATTGTAACAATTAGCCTTTTTTTCGAATTTACTAATGCCCAGGTATTAAAACATACTTCTGAATTTTCAGATATTCAAATTGATAGTGAAATAACCGAAGTGCAACCCATGACAGGGATTGTGTTATGGACGACCAGTAGTCATAAAAATACAGATGCTATTTCGTTGGAGTATGCTTATATGCTTTTTAACGAGATTGTTGATGCGAATGGCGATTATGACTGGCAGGCAGTTGAAGATAAATTAGACGATGTAGCCTCAAGAAATCATCAGGTGATTTTTAGGTTTAGATATGTTTATCCGGGTTATGAAACATCGGTGCCTGATTATATAAAGAATTTATCTGATTATAATGAAACTGAAGGTCAATCGGAAGGTAGAACTACATGGTTTCCGGATTGGACTCATTCTGAATTAATGAGCTTTTCACTTGATTTTTATACGAAATTTGCTGAAAGGTATGATGATGATCCCCGATTAGCTTTTGTACAGGTAGGTTTTGGCCTTTGGGCTGAGTATCATATTTATGACGGGCCTTTTATTTTAGGAGAAACATTCCCAAGTAAAGATTTTCAAACAAATTTCTTCGAACATCTTGACACGACTTTTAAACAAACTCATTTTAGCATATCAATTGATGCTGCGGATGATACATATTCTCCTTTTTCTGCAAATGAAGATTTAAAAAACATTCATTTTGGTTTGTTTGATGATTCTTTTATGCATGAAAATCATTCTGGTTATAATACTTCGTGCTGGAACTTTTTTGACAGAGACCGATATCAACATTCACCTGCTGGTGGTGAGTTTAGTTACTATACCACTTATGATCAGCAACATGTTCTTGATCCAACCGGTAATTTTGGAACAAGTTATGAGGATTTTGCTGCGAATTTCCATATTTCGTATATTATTGGGAATGACCAGCCAAATTATCAAAGCATAGAACGTATTAAAGAGGCAAGTATGGCTTCAGGATACAGCTTTAAATTAGCTTCTTGTAAAACCTCCACTGATTCTTCAAAAATTGAGGTTTTAAATATCGGTATCGCACCAATTTATTATGATGCATATATTACAGTTAATGGTGTTAGAGCCGAAGAATCTTTGAAATACTTACAACCCGGGGAAACAATACTATATGAAATTGCTTCGGGCGGAAGTACTCCTCAAATTACAATTGAATGTGACAGGTTAGTCTCAGGTCAGGAAATTCAGTTTGAAGGAACTGAAGATAATACAACATCAATTAAAAAAAATATGATTTTGACAGATGTTGAGGTTTTTCCTTCAGTTTTGAATAGAGGGGAGTTTTTAAATGTTCGAGTAAAAGATTACCCTAAAAACATATTGAATTTAGATATTTATGATATTTCAGGAAAAGTTATTTATTCTGAACGTGTTGATTCAAATCATATAATGTTAAATACTAATAAATTCAATAACGGATTGTATATCCTGAAACTCTATAATGTTGAGAACATTTATAGTACAAAAAAGTTTATAGTTAAATAAATATGTTGAGTCTTTAAGTAGTCTACAACTAGTGGGTTAACCCACTAGTTTATTAGTTAATTAAAAAATAAATAGATGAAAAATACCAATTCCACATTCCTTTTAATAGCTTTTTTATTATTGTTATTAAATAGTTGTAAAGACGATAATTATCAAATTGTTAATAATAATTTGGTAATCAATGTAAATGATAAACTACAAACAAATATCGAATCTAAGTTGGTATTAAATCCAGGTAAAGATTACAGTTCATCTGAATTTATTACTATTAATGAGAACGATATTTCAGAATTTAAATTTTTATCTGCAAAACAAATAGATTTTGTTGATAGTATTGGTAAAGGTGTAAAGCATATTATTATCGGTATCTATAACAAGAATAAAATCAATATTGAGAAGATTGTAGAAATAGCAGTATACGAAAAGTTTAAAGATATTGCCTTTTTTAATGTAGAATATATAAACAAGGGTAAAGAAATGCTATCTGTTGAAAAATGGGTAAATAATAATTACACCTTGGAAAGAAATGAAAAAGATACCACTTTCTGGTCTTTTCAGGGAAGTTCTACCTCCGCTAGAGCAGATTGGATTTTGCCTTTAGGTAAAGGCTTTTCTCAAAAAAATTATCTGGGTATGAACAATTCAGATTACGGTGGCGGAATACCCGTGCTTGATATATGGCGAAGCGATTATGGTATTGCTATCGGGCACACCGAATTAGTTCCACGTCTGGTTTCAACCCCGTTAGAAACAAATGAACAAGGCAATAAGGCCAATTTCTGGATAGAATATGAATATTCTGATGGGTTTGAATTTAATGTCGGAGATACCCTTACAACATACGAAACATTTGTAACTGTTCATAAAGGAGACTGCTTTGTATCTTTAAACAAGTTTACCGGTTACATGCAAAGTAAAGGGATAAAGTTTGTTGAACCTGAAGAAGAGGCTTATGAAGCTGTTTGGTGTGCATGGGGCTATGAGCGAAATTTTACCATTGACGAAATTATCGGGACACTTCCAAAAGTAAAAGAATTGGGTATAAAATGGGCTGTAATTGACGATGGTTTTCAAATTGCCGAGGGTGATTGGAATGTGAACAAAGAAAAGTTCCCTGGTGGAAATAAACAAATGAAGGCTTTGGTTGATAAAATACATTCTTATGGTTTAAAAGCTAAGCTTTGGTGGGCACCACTTGCTGCTGATCCGTGTACTGATTTCGTAAAAAATAACCGTGATGCAATTATTACAAATGAAGAGGATGTGCCACGATATATCACTTGGTGGGATTCTTATTATATGTCGTCGGCAGCAGAAAAAACAATTACTCATACGAATGAAGTTTTGGATTTATTTATTGATGAATGGGGTTTTGACGGTTTAAAAATGGATGGGCAACATATGAATGCCGCTCCCGAAAATCATAATTGGAAACAAAAGGGTACGAAACCTATTGATGCTGTTGAGCAAGTGCCTGCTTTCTTTAAAAACATTTACGAATACACTACAAAAAAGAAAAAAGATGCAGTTATCGAAAATTGTCCTTGTGGATGTTGTATGTCATTTTACAACATGCCTTATATGAATCAGGCAGTAAGCTCTGATCCAACAAGTAGCTGGCAAATAAGGATGAAAGGGAAAGTGTATAAAGCTATTATTGGAAAAACTGCTTACTATGGCGATCATGTTGAACTTTCTGATAATGGAAACGATTTTGCCAGTTCGTTTGGTGTAGGAGCGGTTTTAGGAACAAAATTTACCTGGCCTAAAGATAATCCAACTGCAGGTGCATCTTATTTGCTCACAGCTGAAAAGGAGGCTGTTTGGAAAAAGTGGTTTACCTTATATAACGAAAAAATGCTCTCCAAAGAACCTTACCTTGGTAGTTTGTATGATATTGGTTTTGATAAACCCGAAACACACGTAATTAAAAAAAACGATACCATGTATTATGCCTTTTATGCAAAAGAGTGGAGCGGAAAACTTGAGTTGAGAGGTCTTGAAAATGGCAAATACAAAATATATGATTACTATAATGAAAAAGATTATGGAACGATAATATCTGAAAATCCGGAGATAAATGTTGAATTTTCGAAGTTTCTTTTGCTGAAAGTTACCCCTAAATAGTGTTTATAAAGTCGATGCCGTTCAGATTTTTATGATTTTAAACTTTTTAAAAGATGTATTTGAAGGCAGTCCACAGTCCACAGTAGGCAATGGCTCTGCAAAGACTGCTTACTGCCAACTGAAGACTGTTTTCGTTTCAAAAAAGAAAAAACATTTATTGTAATATACATCATGAGAAAATTATTTAAAGTTCTGATTCTTAGCATGCTGATATTGTTTGTGTCAGGTAGGATATTGGCGCAGAACAATATTCTTTTTCCACGGGCATTTGCATTTGCAATTGATGATTTGGGCTGGAATATTGGGAACAATATTGGAGATATTGATAACCAGGGGCCTTATCGGATTGGTGTTGACCGAAAAATGGATGTTGCTAACTATAAATGCATTGTTGATGTAGGTAAAGCTGTAGGTGTAAGGGTTCAGTCATTATTTATTTTGGCTGAAATGGATAGACTAAATATTCTAAGTGAATATCCAACAA
>JAOZNO010000010.1 GCA_029933755.1 Bacteroidales bacterium
TTAAAACATAGAAGATAATTATAGAGACCCCAGAATATTTAAACCAGAGCCAAATGCTCCTGTAACAATACGATAACTAAGTTCACAGTTAAAGGGACAGAAATATTGATCTATAACAAACTTTTTCCCGTTTTGCATTAACTGGCCTGATGAACTATTGATTTTTAAATCATCTGGCACAAAATTAGTCATGCCACTTTTAATTAATTATTCAGGTTAATTGTTATTGAAATCACATTATCTTTATAATTGTTGGTGTCTTCAATTTTCTCTACTTTATATTCTATTATTCCTGATGTTCCGAATTTAAGTTTATAGTTTTTATCCTTAAAATTCAGTTTTCTACTAAATACATAAGCCGTGTTACATAAGGGACAATAAGCTACAGAGAATGGAACACCTACCACCTGCAATACTATCATTTACAATTTCATAATAGGAAAGCATATTCAAGGGGAAAGCAACTGGCATACTGCACCAAGTCAAAGCATTAATTACCTTCTGGCAAATTTAAGAAGTGGTTCATAATTATCCTTATCAGCAGCAAAAAGTGCGTTAAGATAATCTTTGCGGATGTTACTTTTGGGTGTCAGGTTACTACTGCCCCATGAAAAAACATGCCCAGCAAAACCGTGTTCAATTAATACATCAGCAATAAGCCTGGAATGACGCCCATTGCCATTTGGAAAAGGGTGTATATGCACCATGCGGTGTTTAAAACGGATTGCTATTTCATCATTACTGAATGATTTATTTTCAACCCAGAACTTGCAATCGTCTAACAGGTATTTTAGTTCTATACCAATTTGGAATTTATCAACACCAATATTTTTATTTGATTTTCGGAATTCCCCGGCCCAACGCCAGGTTTGATCAAACATTTTGTTGTGAAGTCTGCGTACAAACCGTTCAGTTAAAATTTCTTTAATTTTAAAACGCTTTTTCATTGTCCAGGCAATAGCTCTTTCAATATTTTGCTGTTCAAATTCATCAAGCTCAAATCGTGTAGAAATGCTCTTGATGAGCAAACCTTCTTTTTCGTCTTCGTCCAGTGCTGTTTGGCTGTCGATGTATTCTAAGTCTAATCCCATAAATATTTTGGCATTTCACGTTTTATTTCGTCCGCCATATCTTCAATAGCTTGTTTAATTCGTTGCATGGTATTTTCCTGATCTTCAAGGCTCATTGTTGTTGAAGTACGCAGAACAATCATTTCCGCAATTTCAAAAGCTCTTTTTTCAATCATTGCGTTTAAGGTTTTTTCTTTAGGAATAAAACCATAAACCAATCGCATGTCTAATGCATTGCCAACTTCTTTTAAGGCATTTAATGTAATTGCCCCATTTTTTTCACGAATTTCAATTTCTTTTACACTTTGTGCGGTAATATTCAACTTTGAGCCAAGTTGCCGTAGGTTCATTTTTAAGGCTGTGCGGATAGCATAAATCCATCCTTCTGAGGGAGTCACTAAATTATCAATAGAAGAGAGTTTCTCGAACTTACGATCAAGTTGTTCTATTAATAGCTTTAGTTTTAAATCTTTCATAATGATATAGCCTTAAATTTGAAACATAAAAATAAGGTTAAACCCTTAAAAAACCAAATTTTTTTAAGGTTATAACCTGAATTAATTATGTATTTTTAAGGATAAAGCCTAAAATTAATACTTTTAACTTATACGTTTTTATTTTTTGGCTTTCTAAATTCACTTCAAATGTATGAAAAAAAATTTAAATAAAAACATATTTGTCATGAAATTTATCATGTTTTCAATATTTTTTTGTATAGCAAAAAATATCCTATATCATCCAAATTTATTTTCAGTTTATTTTTGTGAAAATTTATATAAATGAATTAAATTAAAGCTTAATTTTAGGAAAGTACAGTTGTAATTTATGAAGATTTTACTTGAGGATAAAAAAATGGAAAATAAAAAATTTTTGCAAAAAAGATTCGAAAAGCAAAAAAGATATATTCTTTTAAGATTTTTATGTGGACACAGTAAAATAAAAGGTAGACCCCTTACTTGTTTCAGACTCAAGCCAAATCTCGCCATTTAATTGCTCAACCATACTTTTTGCTATAGTTAATCCCAAGCCCAGGCCACGATATAACTTTGTATTATCATTGTCTATTTTTCTAAACTTATCAAAAACATATTTTAGGTCTCCCTGGTCTATACCAATACCGGTATCTTTAACATAAAACTGTAGTTCAGAAGGCTCAATAGTGATTTTTTTCTTTGGCTGTGTTGCAAGGCTCACAGAGTTGTTTGTAGCCGCACTGTTCGTGTTTTTGTGCAAAATCTTACAGCCAATCTCAATATGGCCTGATTCTGTATATTTAATAGCATTTTCAATTAAATTTAATAGTATAATTCGAATGCTATCCATATCACTGTAAATTAGCTTCTCATTGGGTAGGTTGTTTAGGTTTAGTAGTAATTCAAGATTCTTTTTCTTACTAAATTCTTCTGAAAGTTTAAAAATACTAAATACTTGTTGCATCAAATTACTAATGTTAAATTCAGAAAGACTTATTTTGTATTCACCAAGTTGAATTTTTGAAACCTGCATTATGGAGTCTACAATTTTTAGTAAAGACTCACTGCCAAAATTTATTCTTGAAATAAACTCTAAATCTTTATCTGAAAGGTTCTCACTAAGGCCTAATAGGTTTGAAAACCCTACAATAGCATTTAAAGGCGTTCTTATTTCATGTGATAGGTTTTCAATAAAAGCTGTTTTTAGCATATCTGCATGTTCGGCTCTTTCTTTGGCTTGCACTAAGTCTAAAGTTCTTTTTTCAACCTGGTTTTCTAAATGATTTTTGTATTTATTTAATGTCTCGTTGTGCTGTGTTATTTCTTCGTTTTGCGATAATATTTCATCACGTTGTTGCTCAATTTTATGGGTTCGTTTGCTTACAATTTGTTCCAGCTTTTTATTGTTATCTTTAAGTTTCTTTTCTCTTATTTTAATGAGGCCTAAAATAATTAACAGTACAGATATTACCTCCAGAGTATAGAACCACCAGGATTCCCAAAATGGGTTACGGACTGTTATCTTAATTTCAGTTGATATCTCATTTTTAAGCCCATCTTGATTTATGGCTTTAACTTTAAAGATGTAATTGCCGGGTTTTAAATTTGGATAACTCGCTGTTTTTTTATTTGTATCTGTTTGCACCCATTCTTTGTTGTATCCTTCAAGTTTAAACTTGTATTCATGTTTGCCGGCGGAACCATAATGTAAAGAGGTAAAGTCAATGCTGAAATTATCGAATGAGTAATCAAGTGTTATTTCTTTTGCAAAGTTTATTTGTTTTTTTAGTGCTGCATTTTTTCCCGGTTTTATTTCTTGCCCATTGATTTTAAATCCATTAAAGACAATTGCAGGTGCAATACGTTCTTTTTTTATACTGTCAGGAAAAAAATAGTTTAACCCATTAGTTCCACCAAAGAAAATTTCACCCTTAGCATTTTTATGACTTGCACCCCAAAAAAAGATATCTGATTGTAAACCGTCATGAATATTATAGTTTTTAAAGTGATGATTTTTAATACTGAAGTTTGAAATTCCATTATTTGTGCTAATCCATAAATTATTCTTATCATCACTTTGTATTCCCAAAATTCCATTACTTGGGAGACCGTCTGACATAGTATAATTATTGAATTTGTAGCTATTTTGGTTTTGCAAACTATCATATTTAACATTTAGCCTATTTAGGCCTCCACTATATGTGCCAATCCATAATTCATTGTTTGAGTCTTTACAAATTGCAGTTATCTGCTTGTCGTTTAAAGAGGTGGTACTATTTTGTGTTGGAATAAAATATTGTGCATCTGATATTCTTATTTCCCCGGATTCAGAAGTATACTTAAATCTATATAAACCGTTCCATGTACCAATCCACATAGCTCCGGTTTTATCCTCTAATATGCAATTAGATTGTATGCTTACCGGCTCATTACCATTTTTTAAATTTAATTTTGGATGAGTAAATTGATTTTTTATCGGGTCAAATAAATCTAAACCGGAATCAGTACCAAGCCAAATGTTTTTTTCAAGATCTTCATAAACAATAGTTACTTTATTGTCACTTAAGCTATTTAAATCATAAGGCTTATGCCGAAACGATAAAAGCTTAGCTTTTTTATTTTGGCCCGGATCAAAGTTTTTAAGTAAATAAACACCATTATTACCAGTAGATATCCAGTAATTCCCTTTACTATCACAAGTTATTTGGTTTATAGAATGATTGCTGAAATTATATGGCTGGCTAATTCGTTTATTGTTTTTAAGTATAATAATTCCATTCGTAGCTGTTCCTACCCACAAATAGCCTTTAGGGTCATAATAAATTGAACGGATTGGGCCGGGGCTTATACTGTACGGATTAGATGTCTGGTGACATATAGTTTTAAAAGCCGCAAGTGTTGGATGAATTTCATAAAGACCTTCATTTAAGCTGCCTACCCATATAATCCCCAATTTATCCTGGTATAACGATAAAATATTTTTATCAGTTAATACTGACTTATAATTAGCCAGTTCATGTAAATTTATCAATATGCCTGTATCTGTGCTGTATCGATAAAGCCCCTTATCAGTTCCAATCCAAATATTCTTCGCTTTGTCTTCAATGATAGAACTTACAAATCCTGAGTTTACATCATTTTTGTTTTCACTCTTAAGTATTAATTTACGATTGCCTGTTTTTCTATTAAACGTATATAATGCATTTCCTGCGTTTATCCATAATAAACCTGTGTAATCTTCAAATATCTTCCAAATAATAGGATGATTATCCCCGCTGTCGTTTATTCCTTTGAAGGAATAATGTATGAATTTTTGAGTTTTCTTATCAAATTTATTTACAATTCCCTCCTCAGTACCCAGCCATATATTGTCATCTTTATCAATGAATAGTGACCGAATGTTATTGCTGCTAAGTGTGTTTTTGTCAGATTTATTATGATTATATGTTTTTAGCTCATTTGTATTTAAATTAACTGAGTACAATCCTTCGTTTTGATAGCTGAACCAGAGCCTGTTATCTTTATCAATTTGTGCTGTTTTCTCGCTTGTTATGAGACTGCTTGACTTATCAACAAATGTATGACGTGTAATATCATTGAATTCGAGATTAAAGCTGTTTATTTGTCCAGAACTTGTAATAATCCAAAGGCTACCATTCAATTCTTTTAAAATATTCTTTACAGAATTAGCAGATAGGGAATTAATATCATTGGCTTTGTTATAATATGCTTTAAAATTATTTCCGTCGTATCGGTTTAAACCAGATTCTGTACCAAACCACATAAAACCCTGATGGTCCTGAATAATGCTATGAACGCTATTGTTCGATAAACCATCATCAATTGAAACTTTGTCAATACGGTAATTTATTTGTTGAGCACTAACAAATACATGCTGGCTTATAACAAATAAAACGATTACAATAATATGTTTCAAGTATTTAACAGGCATTAATTTAATATTATTTTAGGCTCTGGTTTAATATAGCGTGTATAATTTAATTAAACTCTACACATTAACTAATAGGTAATTAGCAATTAGCCCTTCGGCTTCGCTCAGGGCAAGTAATTGGTAATTAAAATGAACAAGCAATATTCTTAAATCACTAATTACCAATAATTTATTCCGATTACCAGCGGATGCTAATTACTTGTAAAAGAAAAGCTGTGCAGATACACAAAAGATATTCGCCATTCTAAACCATAGACTTATTTTAATGTGAATAAATCAATCTGAAGACTGATTATCAAACAATGGCAAACTAAAACTAAAAACACTACCCTTATTAAGGGTGCTTTCAACAAAAAGCTCACCTTGGTTTTTTTCAATAAGTTCTTTACATAAAACAAGACCTAAGCCACTTCCTTTTTCTCCATCAGTTCCGCGTGTTGAAGTGTTTTCACCTAAATCAAACATTTTTTTTAAGTTCTCTTCTGATATACCAACACCATTGTCTTTTACGTATATTTCTGTTAGAGACAAGGCATGCCTTGTCTTTACACCAATTTCAACCATACCCTCTTTTGGTGTAAATTTTATTGCATTTGATATTAGGTTTCGTAACACTGTGTTAATCATGTTTATATCTGCATACACAGTGCAGGACATTGGATTAGCCTTCAATATTATGTTCTTTTTATTTGCCTGATATTCAAATGACCTGACATGTTCATTAATTATTTTATTGATTTCAATTTTTTCGGGACTGTACTGTGTTTGATTTGTTTGAGCTTTTGACCATTCTAATAAATTAAGAAGTAGCTTATGCGTTTGGGTAGAGCTCTGAAGAACATATTTGTTAAACTCCTTTATTCCATCGATGTCTTTATCTTCAGCAGCCTGCTCAATTAACTCGCTAAAACCAATTAATGCGTTAAACGGACTTTTTAAATCATGAGCAATAATTGAAAAAAAGCGATCTTTTGTTTTGATTGCTTCTTGCAAGGCTGTTGCTTTTTTTTCCAGTTCGTCTTTCTGGTTTTCAATCTTATTTTGTTGAATTGTTATTTCTTTCTGCTTTTTTTCAAGAATGATATTCTTTTCTTTTAATTCTTTATTAGCAGCGTGATATTCTTGATAGTATATGTTGATGTAGAAAGTTGCACCCAAAACAGTGAAGATAAAGGAAATAGCAAGGTCTAAAAAGTTGTCTTTCCGGTTTGGATATGCAACCATTACTTCAGGATAATAATATTCAAAAAGCAATAAAAATAATGTTACGAATACTAATAATACAACTAATATTATTCTTGTCTTTCCTTTTGAAATAGTTAATACTCCGGTTAAAACCAAAAATATCAGGTATTGGGTACTTCCAATGCTGCCCCCATTTGTAAACCAGACTGAAGGAATAAACAAGCATATCAGAAACCCAAGACCTATAATTACAACAATCTTGTATTTACGTGCATAAAAAGAATAAAAATAGAGAAATAAGAATGTGATTATTCCTAAAGTTCCAACTGCAATGGCAGACCAATGTAACCCTAACATATAATTGGAAATAGAAGCAACAACATTAAGTATAACAGCCAAAAGCATGCTGGCATTTAATATTCTGTGTTGTAGCGTATATTTTTCCTTATCTCCAATTATTTTCTGTAAAAAATTGTTCATTATTTAGTTTGATTTATCTATAAACAAGGGTAAGCTAAAACTGAAAGTACTCCCTTTATTTACAGTGCTTTCAACAAATAGCTCGCCTTGGTTCTTTTCTATAAATTCTTTGCATAAAACAAGTCCTAAACCCGTGCCTTTTTCACCTTTTGTTCCTGCTGCCAGAATATTATTATTCGTATCAAATAGCTTTTTCATACTTTCTTTGGATATTCCTATGCCTGTATCACTAATGCTAAGTTTGCAATCTGTTGTGCTGCAATCAGTCTTAATTCTAATTTCACCATTTTCTGTATATTTTATTGCATTAGAAATAAGGTTTCGTATTACGGTGTTAATCATGTTCTGATCAGCAAATACATAATTTTCTTCAAGCTTGTTTTCAATAAGTATGTTAATTCCTTTATTTGTAGCGGGTGTTTTAACAAACTCAACGTTTTCGTATACAAGTTTAGTAAGATTAAGCTGTATTGGTTTAAATTCTATCTCATTCGTTTGTGAGCGTGACCAGTCAAGTAAGTTCAAGACCAAATTGTATGCCTGTTCAGATGATCGGTTAATTAAATCAATTAGTTTACCCTGTTCAGCATCACTCATGTCTTTTCTTTCTAACTGGAGTAATTCTGTTAACCCTAAAAGTGCGTTAAACGGGCTTTTTAAATCATGAGAAATAATAGAGAAAAAGCGATCTTTTGTTTCGTTCAGCTCTTGAAGTGACTTAGTCTGTTGCTCCAGATCTCCCTTTTGTTGTTCAATCTTTCTTTTATGCTCAATTATTTCCTTTCGACTTTGTTTTAATAGCTGGTTTTTAAAGCTAAGCTTTTTATTTGCCTGGGTATACTGGTTTACACTTATAATTGTATAAATTGTAATACCTGTAAATACAATTATAAAACTTGATGTAAGATCCAGATATTTGTTTATTCTACTTGGGTAAGGAATGATATACTCGGGATGATAAAATTCAATAATCATTGAACTCAAAGTGGCAATTCCCAGAATTCCAATTAGTATTAGTCTGATATTTCCCCTGGTAATAACAATTATTGCTGCAAGGAAAAAAAAGATGTAATACTGAAATCCACCTGAACTACCCGCATTTACAAACCACATGAAGGGTGAAAAAAATAGTACCAGAAAGCCAAAACCTAGAATAGTAGGGAGCTTAGATTTAATTGTAACTTTTGATATTATGTATGAAATAGAAAATATAATGAGACTAAATAAAGCTATCAGGGTAGAAGACCAATGCAAATCAAGAGTAAGGTTAGTTATAATGCCTAAAATACTAATGAAAGCACCAAATAATAAACTAATGTTTAAAATACGATGTTGCAGATTGAAGCGTTTCTCATCACCAATTATTTTCTGTAAAAAGTCTTTCATATATACAACCCTTTATAGGGAATGTCTATTTTAAAGTTAAATTTTGAGTTCTTTGAAAAAAGACCAATTTAATAAAATCAACTTGTTAAAAAAAATCTTATTTTTTTTTGGCGTTAACTTATATTGATTCAGTAGTTTTGTAAATTGTTTTAATTCTAATAATTTATGACTGTTTATTATTACTTAGTCCCTGAACGGAAACTAAGTGTTTGGATGGGGAATTTCAAGTTCTAGGCTTGTAAATCTTAAAAATTAGGAGTTTACTTTCGTAAATGATTGATTTTTAAGATGAGCATAACGAAGAAATTGGAATTTCCGGTCAAACACTACTTAGATCTTGCAGGTACTTTTGTGTTTGCGATTAGTGGTGTACGGCTTGCAGCGGAAAAGAAAATGGATGTTTTTGGGGCTGTTGTTATTGCTATTGCTACAGCAATTGGCGGAGGTACGATTAGAGATTTACTTTTAGGAAGTACACCCGTGGCCTGGATGCAAAATACTGTATACCTTCATGTTATTATTGCTGCTGTTACCCTTGGCATATTGTTTGATCGTTTCATTTTTGAGTTAAAGAACACATTATTAATATTTGATTCAATTGGTTTGGGTGTATTTACCATTGCCGGAATGCAAAAAGCTTTTGAATTTGGCTTAAGTACTGAATATGCTATTATTTTAGGAATAACGACCGCCACCGCAGGTGGAATCCTTAGAGATGTTTTGGCAAATGAAGTGCCGGTAATTCTTAGAAAAGAAATATATGCTACTGCTTGTTTAGCTGGTGCTTTAGCATTCCTGTCCTTTCAGTATCTTGGATTAGCAGAGATATTTAATACCATACTAACTATTTTAATAATCGTAATTATTAGAACAGTAGCTGTAAAATTCAATATTTCTTTTCCAAAGATTAAGGCTTGATGTAAAACAGCTTTCCTAAGCTGTTAAAATCACAGCTCTGGAGAGCTGTGGTATAACATTTCATCAGGAATAATTTGCCTTTCCATCTGATATCCTTCTATCTCTAGCTTTAGACCATAACCATATTTCCCCTGGAAATAGTTTAATTGAATAGGATGTAATCCTTTCTTTAGGGCAATCTTTCCGCTTTTTGTTTCAAACCATTTAAAGCCATCATTATCAACAACTGTTTTCCCATTAATATAAAGAACAGAACCATCATCACTACCTAAATAAAATGTGTATACACCATCCGCAGGTATATCAATAAACCCAAAATATAAAAGTCCGAAAAAATGCGACTGTACATTTTTGGGTATCTTAAAATTATTAATATTCCCCTGACCAGCCAGCTCAATTGATCCTAAGTCTTTTGTAGATTTTGCTTCCGTTTTTACATAGTGGTATTTAAGTCCTTTTTGCGTATTTGTTTCTTCTTTTGCATCTTGTAAAACAAGCTTTTCAAATGTGCCAACCATTGTTGAGCTGGTTTTACCATTAGCCATAAAAGTTTTTGATTTTAGAGTAACCGTACTATCCAATTGAATAGAAAAAGCATTCGTATACAATATTGCGTTTTGATCAGGTTCAGTACCATCAAGTGTGTACCTTATTGTAGCCGAAGGAATATCACAATTCAGCTCAACTAATGTTGAATCAGCATTAAATCGGTTTATATCTTCATAACCTGTTGGTGGGTTAACACGATAGTTTATATTGTATTGATCAAGTCGTTGATATTCCTCATCCATTCTTCCAATAAACTCTTCCCATTTTTGCATGTTCTCGTTCGTCCAAAGGTTTTCAGCCATAGCACAAATTCTTGGAAAAATCATATACTCCATCTGATTTTCGTTTACAATATATTCTGACCATAAATTTGCCTGTGAACCCAAAATGAAGTTCTTTTTGTCCTCATCTAAACCTTTCGGGATAGCTTGATAGTCGTAAACTTCTTTTATGTTGGTTAGTCCACCTATCGCCAAAGGTTCATTATATTTTCCCTGGTAATGGTCAAAATAATTAGTCGCATTTGGGCTCATAACCACATAATGGCCACTGTTGGCAGCTTCAATCCCACCGGACTCTCCTCGCCACGACATAACCGCTGCGCGTTCTGGTAGGCCACCTTCCAGTATTTCATCCCAGCCAATAAGTTTTTTATTTTTAGAGTGAAGAAACTTTTCAATTCGTTTGATAAAATAACTTTGAAGTTCGTGTTCATCATGTAAACCCTCAGTTTTTATTCTTGCTTGGCAATCTTCACATTCTGCCCACCTGGTTTTGGGGCATTCATCGCCACCAATATGAATATATTCTCCCGGGAAAAGAGGAATGATTTCAGAAAGTACGTTTTCTAAAAACTCAAAAGTTTCATCTTTACCGGCACAAAATACTTCTTCAGAAACGCCCCACTCTGTAAATACTTCAAAAGGGCCACCTGAACATGAATATTCTGGATAAGCTGCAAGTGCTGCTACAGCATGTCCGGGCAATTCTATTTCAGGAATTACAGTAATAAATCTGGCTTGAGCATAATCAACAACTTCTTTAATTTGTTTCTGGGTATAAAAACCACCATATTTTTCACCATCAAATCTTAACGGATGTTCCAGCATGTGTCCCACAACCGTTTCTTTTCGCCATGCACCAATTTCTGTTAGTTTCGGATATTGTTTTATTTCAATTCGCCAGCCTTGGTCTTCGGTTAAATGCCAATGGAAAGTGTTCATTTTTAAACTTGCCATTAAATCTATTGTTTTTTTAACAAAGGCAACAGAGAAAAAATGCCGACATACATCCAAATGCATTCCTCTCCATTTAAATTGTGGGTAATCATTAATGGTTAGATATGGGATTTTAAAACCCTCAACTTTTTGTTTCCCTGCCGGAAAGATTTGAATAAGGCTTTGTACACCATAAAAAACGGCTCTTGCTGTTTTTCCTTCAATTGTAATACCTGTCTCATTTATTAGTAAATTGTAGGCTTCGTTATTTTCTAGTTCATTATTAATTTGCAATGAAATTACAGGTTCATTATTGATGTTTTTATTTGTTTTTTTTATGTCTAATTGGTAAACATCCTTTAGGTAACTACTTAGATAATCAGCAACTATCGCAAATTCCTTAAAATCATTATTTATAAGAATAAGTGTATTTTTATTAAACTCAAATTTGTCTGTAGCAATTTCAAGTAATTGGGGTTTAGGCAAAATACTGATTTTGTTAATTTCAATCATTTTATTACCATCATTTTTACACGATGGTATAATGTTTAGCATTATAAGTGCTATGGCAAAAAGGATTCTTTTTTTCATGTGTTTTTTTTAAGTTGCGGAATATGAGTTGATAGGTTGATGTTGAGATAAAGTTTACTTTAAAAGTCTACTCATAAACAATAAAAGCAAGATTTTTTGTCTAAAAATAGAAAAAAACCTTGCTTTTTAATAATTATTATATGGTATTTATGTTATAATTAATAGTAACTGAACGAAAAACGACAACTATTATGTAATAGTGCAATAGCATAAAATATCGGCACGGATATTTGTTTATTCGGTGATGATAAAATCACCAAATAAACGAATAAACAAATAATCAGGACATTATAAGATCAAAAACACACAGGATATTTAAACCAGAGCCCACTTTTATAATGACAACTAAATGACCGTATATTCAAAACATAATTGTATCAAAAACCTTCTTTAATCAATTAAATTACACGCTCAAAACCTAATTAACACACTAAAATATGTCAAATTATTTTTTCCACTCTTTAATTTTATATCCATAAGTAGCAAAAAACAATATAAACAAATAAGAGGGAATTAATACCCAATAAGCTGTTTGAGAGTTAAAAATGTCAGATAATTTACCCCAAACCAATGGTAGTACAGCACCACCCGATATTGCCATTACCAGCAAAGCCGAACCTGTTTTTAAGTGTTTACCTAAGCCATGGATTGCAAGTGGCCATACAGCAGGCCAAACCAAAGCATTAGCCAAACCCAATAAAGCAATAAAAAATACTGAAACAAAACCACTCGTAAAAATTGCCATTAAAGTAAAGGTCAAACCTAGTATTGCAGATACTTGTAGTGCTTTATGCTGACTAATGTAACGTGGTATTAATGCAATTCCAATTACATAACCCACTAACATCCCTAACATAGTATAAGTAGTAAAGTTTTTAGCGGTTTCCATAGGTATGTTCAGTGATTGACCATAACGAATGATTGTGTCACCGGCTATAACTTCGGCACCTACATACATGAACAATGTTATTACACCAAAAACTAAGTAGGGATATGCAAACACACTATCCTTATCAGCTTGCTTACTATTCTTAGCACTATTACCATTTTCTTCTGAATCAATTTCCGGAAGGTTCGAAAACTTTAAACCTATTCCTACTAAAATTAAAGTTACTGCCATGCCAATGTATGGATTTATTACACGTTCAGCCAGATCGTTTAAAAATAACTCCTTATCTGCTGGAAGCATATTTGCCAAATTCTTAATAGCCGCATCATCTCCTTCATGCACAACAAAATAGGCTAGTGCTAATGGAGCAATGGCGCCTGCAAGTTTATTCGCAATTCCCATTATACTAATTCTTTTGGCAGCAGATTCAATAGGGCCTAAAATGGTAATGTAAGGATTTACAGCAGTTTGCAAAACAGCCATGCCAGTTCCCAGGATAAACAAGCCTAATAAAAATATTGTAAACTCCCGCGAGTAAGCGGCCGGAATAAAAACTAATGCACCCACAGACATAATCCATAGTCCGGTGGACAAACCGTTTTTAAACCCAAGCTTATCAATAATCCACGATGAGGGTAAAGCCATAACCGTGTAACTGATATAAAATGCAAATGCTACAAAAAGTGCTTGAAAATTGGTAAGTTCACAAGCTGTTTTTAGATATGGAATAAGAAGCCCATTGAGCCAGGTGATAAAACCAAGGATAAAAAATAAAATACCAATAATAAAAATTGGTCCAAGAGCTGTTTTCTGTTTCGTCATGTTTTTAATGTTAAATTGAATAAAATTTTCTTTAGTAATAACTTATATGAAGATTAAGTATTTTTTGGCTTATATCCCTTCCATTGATTTTTCTAAAGCTCTGGCATGAGATAAGAATTCTTTTATATTCATTTCTTTAAAATAAAGTAAACCATGACTTACCCTGATTTTTGGATGTTTGTTTAAATAAAAATAATCTTTTCCAAGAAGCAGCTGTATATCTTTAAGTTGCTCAACCCATATTTTTTGAGTTAAGGTGCTAAATTTTCCATCTAGTGCATAACTTGGAAACGATGCTTCAACCTGGCTCATATAACAATCAGTAAACGCATTATTGAGTACCGCTAGTGAGTTTAGTGAAACGGGTACAATAACCTCGCATTCAGCAGGGTGAAATTTGTACCACACATTTCTGTAACCCCAAATACGTAGTTTAGATAAATCTTCTTCTTCGCTCCACAAGCGAACAGCTTCTGCAATTGCTTGTAATACTTTGTAATGGGTGTCAGGGCCACTTCCTTCAGGGTCAAGTGCCAGGCTTATAACAGTAGGTTTCAGTTTACGAAGCATTTCTAAAATTGGGATTACATCTCTGGCTCTTTCCGGTTGTTCTGTAAATATGTCGCCAGTATAAAAACCAAGCCTGAGGTGGTGTACATTTTTTACCTGAACGCCAAAGTGAGCCCAAACGAGCTCCTCTTCGAACTCACGAATCATACCTTTAAGCTTTTGTATTTTCGCAGGGTTCTTCTGGCCATCATAACTTCTTTTTAAAATGGCTATTATATCATTTATTGTATATCTTAATTCGTCCTTGTCGTTTACATCGTAAATCTCAACAATTGCACGAACAATCCGGTGACATAATCCACGCTTTTGTCCAACTTTATCTTGTGCAGCAACCTTGTTTAGATAGTGATATACATCTTTATCCCACTTATACTTATACCCTGTGTTGAAAAAATCCTTATACTTAATCATTTCGATTTTATCAAGATCAAGGAATTTTTTTGTGTCTCGCAATGCATCAATAATAAAGCTGTTGGTAACCGCAGTAAAACCAGATGTTAGTACGGCAAAATGAAATTCATTACTTGCACTTCGAAGTTGCCTGTTAATATGTGGTAATATTCCAAGCATCACATCATCGTGATGTGGGCCTGTATGATAATAGATCTGATTTTCTTCATTAGCCAGACCTTTCTTCATTTTATTAGATATTGAATCAATAACTGTTTGCACAGTATTTTCATTTAACCCGGGAATTTGTTTACAATAACGATCATGTTTCAAATCTCCTAAAACTAAATGATGCCCATATTTATCCAGTTTTTTGCAAAGGTTAATAACTGCCCTTTCTGTTTTTTCATGTGTCCATTTGCCTGATTCATAATATTTGTCTACACTATCTGTTAAGAATGCAGCTGCACTGGTAGTGGTGTAAAACCTTCCATTTTTTAACTTATGCAAAACGGATGCAGGGTGCACATTACTTGGTTCGTTTTCAAGTGCATTTTTAACTACCTGTGCTTTTGCTTCACCTGCGGCAATAATTATTGCTGTTGCATCGGGTTTATAGGTAATTGTTTCCAGTCCAATGGTTATAACTAACCTATTTTTAGCAATTTTAATTCCGCCAAGGTCACCGGCGGCTACAGCTTGTGTTTCAAAATTAGTTGCAGTTAGGCGTGTGGTTGAAAAATGATCAGAGCCTCGTGTGTTGAAAGCGATGTGTCCATCGGGGCCTATTCCGCCAAGGAAAAAACCTATACCGCCTAATGCTCTTATTTTTGCTTCATATTCGCTACACCAATCATCAATCATAAAAATAGACTCTTGTTGCAGACGTTCTTCTTCTGTTTTATATTCGCGATACCTTAATGAAAGATCAACTATTGAATCCGGAAATATTTTTAAAAAATGTTTATTTTCAGAAAGTGGAATTTCATCAGAATTAATTAATAGGGCTTTACTACGATCAAGTCCAAAACCATCAATGTAATAATTATTTACATAATCGAAAAAGCTGTTTGCCTGTTTTGAACTAATTGGGTAAAATTCATCAATTTGAACAAAATGAAGTCCTGAAAGTTCTGGTTTTTTTGAAGCTTTAAGACCATATTTCGCTCGTATATCTTTTGCTTTTTTTGTATTCCAGTTATCAAGTATAAACTTTGTCCATTTAATAAAGTGCTCGGGTGTTTTACCTGTAGGAAGGCTAATTACACCATCGGGGTTATCTGCCACCCACTCAATAAAACGTAATGCGGTGAAAAGTCCCAGTTGTGGAAAATTGTCTACTGTAATGTAGGGCATGCGGGTACTTATCTTATCCATTCCTGAATGTTTAAAAAAAGCCTGCTCTACTGAAGATAAGTTGTTATTATTCATTTTAAATTTAATTTTAAGAGGTTTTAAAATAAGGGTTAAAATATATCATTTTGTTAATGTTTTACTTATTTTTCAAATATATTTTCAATTACCATAGCTACAGAACCTAAAATATTTGCATTTACACCTAATTTTGAAATAACAATTTTTGTTTGGTTTCGTAACTTTGGAATGCTATAGTGGTTTAATGCTTGTTCAATTGGAGTGAGTAAATATTGATTTGCTTCTGCCACTCTTCCACCCAAAATAATTAACTCAGGATTAAGAAGCTGTATTAATATTGCAATGCCTTTACCCAATTCAAAACCAACTTTTGATATAATTGATATAGCAAACTGGTCACCATTATTTGCGGCATTAATTATTGTTTTTGGAATTAACTCCTCTCCGTTTTCAATAATATTATTAAGTGTAGAGTTTTTTCCTGTACTTAAACCTTCTTTTGCAAGTCTAACTAAAGCTGATCCTGATGCAACAGTTTCAAGACAGCCTTGTTTACCACAATTACATAAAATTCCATTTTCTATCATTGGAATATGACCAAATTCACCTGCAAATCCAGAATGGCCTCTTAAAAGTTTTCCATGAATAATCATCCCCATACCAAGATTCCATCCTAGGTGAATTATTAAGGTGTTTTTTGTGTTCTTAGCCTGTCCGTATCTATATTCAGCCAATGCTCGTATTTTTGCATCGTTTTCAATAAATACAGGGAGCTTGAATTTTTCTTGAAAAGATAAAGCTATGGAACTATTTTTTAGATTAAAATATGTGTAATTGGTACCACTTTTAGAGTCAACTAAACCAGGCATATCTATACCAATACCAATTAATGAGTTTGGTTTAATGCCTGAAGTTTCAATTAAGTTTATAGCATGTTGGTATATTTCGTCAATTGGATTGCTGTAATTTTTAAGTTTAATTGAGTATGATTCAACAGGGGTAATAATTTCGAGCTTTGAATTTAATATTGCCATTTTTGTAGATAAACGACTAATATCAATACCTAATATGTAAAATGCATTGTTTTGAAGTCCATATAAAATTGGTCGTCGCCCACCACTTGAGATTCCTTGCCCTTGTTCTGTAATTACATTTGCAGTAATAAGCTCATTAATGATTGTTGTTATGGTTGGTATACTTGATTTTAGCTTTTTGCTAATTTCTGCTGCTGATTTTGAACCATGGAAATACAGATATCTAACAATACGCCTTTTAAGCAAAAGTTTTTTCTTTTCAACATTGCTAAGTTGCTCCAATACCTTTTCTGATTTCGTTAAAAAGTCCATAAAACTTGTGCAAATAAATTAGATTTTGGTTTATTATATTTTTTTAAATCCAATGCAAAGTTATCACAAAAATATTTTAAATCAAACAATCTTTAATAAAAAATTTAAAAAGGTGTGTTTTGTAAAGAATAAATTACTTAAAGTGCCGCTTTTTTGTGAATGAATCAGTTTTATTAAATTTTTATGTTATAT
>JAOZNO010000357.1 GCA_029933755.1 Bacteroidales bacterium
ACAAGTATTTGTTTGTTCCGTTTTAAAGTGCTTATTATTTTTAGATAATTCTAAAATATTAGTTTCTGTATTATCATTTTTTCTAATAATATACACAGAATTATATGCACCTGCATATTTTAGTTTAAGTGTTTCATAATCAATATAACATATAGAAATATCAATACCATCTCTTGATTGTCCTATTTCACCAGTTTGATGCAATGAGTTTATAATATTTACTTTAAGCTTATCCAGTATTCTTGCAGGATTGTGTTCTTCTTTATCAATAATAATTTCATTCAGAAAAGCGGTTCCTAACATACTTAAGAATGCTCCGGGCACACCATGTCCTGTGCAATCAGCAGCTACAATAAATACCTGTTTTTCATTAGTATTATTTTCAGTCTGATGAACCCAATAAAAATCACCACTAACAATATCTCTGGGTTTGTACATTATAAAATGCTCACCCAAATTTTTATTAAGCTCTTCTTTAGGAGGTAATAGTGCTTTTTGGATACTGCTTGCATACTCTATACTATCTGTCATTGCCTTTTTCTGAATTGAAATAAGGTCTCTTTGCTCTGTTACATAATCTCTTTGTTGCTCAATTTCATCTTTCTGAGCCTCTACCTCGTCCCTTTGTGACGCAATTTCTTCTTTTTGGGCAACAATTTCAGCAGTTCGTTCTTTTACTTTATCTTCTAATTCTTCATTCATTTTTGCAATATCTGCAATATAATTACCTAGTTTGGATGTCATTATATTGTAGTTTTCAGTCAATTCACCAATTTCATCATTTGTTCTTACAATACTGAAATTATTTAACTTACCACCAGTAGTTTTCTGCATATTCGTTAATAATTCGCCTATTGGTCTTATCAGTGTAGAATTTGACCAATAGATGAAAAATAGCAGATAAATTATTGTAACAAATACACCAGTTCCTATTCCTATAAACATGAGGATGGTGTCAGGTACATTAAGGTAATATAAATTATATTTATTTGTAAAATTTATTAATTCGTTTGCGTTGTCAAATAATTGGTAATATCCACCAAAAATTATCTTCAGTTCAGATTGAGAAGGGGCATAGATATTTAACTCTTTTACCGAAGTAATGCTAAGTAAAATATAAGCAACAACAATACTTAATGGTAATAAGGTAGTAATAATACTCGAAATAATTAAGCGCAACCTAATTTTACCCGTTCTGTTTTTAAATACGCTTTTTTGTAATTCAGTATCTGAGAAAATAAATTCCAAATATCTAATTTGAACACGGTGTTTTTGCCAATAATATACAAAAGTAACCGTAAGTAAGCCCGCAATCATAAAGACAATCCAATATTGAAAATATATTTCCTCTTTAAGCTTATTTGTGAAGATTTCAGAAATAAAGATTTTATCTAACATAAATAAACTACCTACAATAAATGCAATAGAAACAATACTTGCATTAATCAATGGTGAGTATATTAGTGTTTTCCTACAAAATTTTCCAATAAAATCAGGAATCGGCTTCTTTTTTCTTTTTCTACGAAAGTAAATCTTGAAAGGAAGTGAGTATAGGTAACCTAAAAAGAATACAATGATTAGTAATTTAAAGAATAAGCTTTCTAATTCAAAATAATTTGTACCTGAATATTTTCCGTCGTTTATTGAAATGACAATGTCCTGCTCATTTTTCTCCAAAGAATCTATGTCGAACTGTAAATTTTCTTCTTTAACAGTATCCTGTAATTCTAGCTCATACTGTTTTATTTTGTTTTGAGAGACGACCTTTAACGAATCTACCTTTAACGAATCTTTCGAAGCATCCTCTATTATTTTTAGTAACTTTGAATATTCATGCATCTTAGGAAAATTTGTAACATACAACATGCTCGACATTGGAGAAATTAGCATGTAATAAAGTGTAAATGCTACAAAATAGATTCTTAAGCCTTTGTATTTTGGAATTTTACGCATATTTTACATTGATTTACAAATATAAAATAAATTAACTTACTTTGTGATAAAAATTGCAAGCTGAAGATACATATAAAACTATTGATAAAAAGGCTGAGGGCTTTTTCAAAGACCGGGGAAGTAAATTTATAGCTTTGGCCTTTCCTGTTGAAAGTGAGCAGAAGGTACAAGAGTACAGAGCGATACTTCGAAAAAAATACTACGATGCGCGACATCATGTATATGCTTTTCATATTGGGAAAGATCAACCAATATATCGCTCAAGTGATGATGGGGAGCCGGCAAACTCTTCTGGGCCACCAATTTTAGGACAAATAAAATCGTTTGGTTTAACAAATATTCTCATTGTAGTTGTTCGGTATTTTGGTGGGACTAAGCTAGGTATTCCCGGATTGATAAATGCTTATAAATCAGCAGCAAATGATTCATTACAAAATGCTAATATAATTACAAAAGTAATTACGAGAAGACTTATATTTGAGTTTAATTATCCTGCTATGAGTGAGGTAATGAGAATTGTGAAAAGTTCAGGAGTTAATGTAGAAAAACAAGAATTTGTAGAAAATTGTATGCTTGATATTAGTATTAGGATAAGTAAATTTGAAGAAATTTATAATAAATTAAAAATTATAAAATCAGTAAAAATTAATTCTTAATAAAGGTTCTACTACCATTATTAGTGGGTGCTTAACTATAAAGAGATTTTTAGTATAAGGTTACCATGGTTATTCGTTGATTTGTTTATCTGTTTATGACTGGCATAATTAAGCAATATAAGAATATAAGGGCATAAACAAATAAACGTATAAACAAATAATCAACATACATTTTATTAATTACTCACTAAGTTTGCAGTAGTACCTTAATAAATAGGTTTTAATATATAAAATCCTTTTAAACATGAATATTCTGAAAACCTTATGTAGTATTCATTCGCCATCTGGTGAAGAGTTCAGAATGAAAGAATTTCTTGTTGATTATATAAATAGTTCAAAATACTGGTGGAAAAAAAAGCCGAAACTTATATATGGTAAAGAATTTCAGGACAATCTGATTGTCGTATTTGGTAAGCCAAAAGTAGCATTTATTGCCCATATGGATACGGTAGGTTATACGGTAAGGTACAATAAAGAAATAATACCGATTGGAACTCCTGTAAATGAAACTGGAGATATGCTTCAGGGACAGGATTCAATTAGTGAAATAGAATGTTTAGTACATAAAAATAGTGAGGAATATAACCTTTCTTATATTTACAAACGATTAATACAAACAGGAACCAGCCTGACATTTAAACCTGATTTTCGCGTAACAGAAGATATGATTCAAACTCCTTATCTTGATAATAGACTGAGTGTGTGGATTTTGTTGAAAATTGCTGAAACGATGAGTAATGGAATTCTTGTCTTTAGTAGTTGGGAAGAACATGGTGGTGGGAGTGTGGAGTTTTTGACGAAATATTTGTATGAAAGATTTAATATTAAACAAACTATTATAGCAGATACTACCTATGTTAGTGAGGGAATAGAACATGATAAAGGAACGGTAATTTCATTGAGAGATGCTTATATTCCTAGAAAATTGTTTGTAGATAAAATTAAAAACATTGCAATAGAAAATAATATTAAACATCAGCTTGAGGTTGAATATTCTGGTGGGAGTGATGGTGCATCTGTCCAAAAAAGTCCTTATCCTGTGGATTGGTGTTTTGTTGGTCTGCCCATAAGTAATATTCATTCACCAGATGAAATTGTAAATAAAAATGATATATTTGCAACCATAAAATTATATCAAAAAATAATGAGCAATCTACAATAAAACATTAACCAGTAGGCAAAGCGACATCAGCTTTGCTTTTTTTATGTCTAAAAAATGATATAATTAAAATTTAGAATACCAATAAAATAAAAAAAATAAATGTTTAACTAAAATATATTCTAGTGAAAAATAAGAGTCTGGTTTCAATTGAAGATTATGGGAAAGAAGGTATTTTGAAAATTCTTGAATTAGCTGAGTACTTTGAGAAAAACCCAAATCAGAAAATTCTTGAAGGAAAAGTGATTGCTTCTTTGTTTTTTGAACCATCTACAAGAACGCGTCTAAGCTTTGAAAGTGCTATTCATAAGCTGGGTGGTAGTATCGTTGGTTTCACTGATGCAAGTAGTTCAAGTGTCTCAAAAGGAGAGTCGTTAAAGGATACAATAAAAACAGTTAGTAAATACAGTGATCTTATCGTTATGCGACACCCATTAGAAGGAAGTGCAAAATTTGCCAGTGAAGTGTCTGAAGTTCCAATTATTAATGCTGGCGATGGTGCAAATCAACATCCTACTCAAACACTGCTTGATATGTACTCTATTAAAAAAACTCAGGGAAAACTGGATGATTTAAATGTTTTTCTGGTTGGAGATTTAAAATATGGAAGAACCGTTCATTCTTTGCTTATGGCTCTTTCAAATTTTAATCCCGTTTTTAATTTCATATCACATCCTAAATTACAAATACCTACAGAGTATAAACTGTTTTTGGACAATTTGGGTATTAAGTACTATGAACATACTGAATTTACTGATATTATTTCAAAAGCTGACATTATTTATATGACACGTGTTCAGCGGGAAAGGTTTTCTGATCCTATGGAGTATGAAAAAACAAAAAACATTTATGTTTTAAAGAATGAAATGTTAGAAAATACGAAAGATAATTTAAGGATTTTGCATCCACTTCCGAGGGTTAATGAAATAAATGAAGATGTAGATGAAAACCCAAAGGCATATTATTTTACCCAGGCACTAAATGGTGTATTTACAAGGCAGGCAATAATTGCAAGCACATTAGGTCTAATTTAAATCTTAATATTAACTGCTGACAAATTCAATGATTATGAAAGACGAACAAAAATTAC
>JAOZNO010000358.1 GCA_029933755.1 Bacteroidales bacterium
GGATAAGGGTTACCGACTAAATTCCAACCATCATAATGATTTGGTAGCGATTCGCTTGTTGGATCATTGTCTGTATAGGATAAACCGGATACGGACATATCACCAAAATTTGCAGCACCATCAAAGGTTACAACATCGTTTATATCTGTATAGAATGAATAACCTTTATTTACAAGCATATCTATTGCAGCCACACCATCACCCCCGTGGGCATGTTCCCATCCTGGAACCAGATTGTCCGGATCAAATACTCCTGCTGGTGCTGTTCCTGCATTTCCATCTAAATCAATAGTTTCATTGTATTGATGAAAATTAGGATTAAACGATGAACCATGCGAAGTAAATAAATCACTATTTGCATTACCAGATACACCTGCTTGTATTGGAGAGCTTACGTAATGAGCTGCCCCACTTGTAATATATCGTTCTACCTGCACATTTCCAGCTCCGGTTATTGTTCCATTATCTATAAATGAGCCTCCTGCACCCAAGCTGCTTGGCGATTTAAGAATTAAGGTTCCTTCATTATCAAAAGCACCATGAGCTGTTAAGGAATGTGCTACTGAGACAGTTAAAACTCTTCCCGTTTCAATTATTAATGCACTACATTCTGCTGCAGAACTAATTGTTGGCTCGTTTGTAACACCAAGATTAGGTATAGTAATATTATCAAGTCCTGTTGGGACAGTACCCGATGACCAGTTCCCAGAAGTTTCCCATGCAATAGACTCATCGCCTTGCCAATCTATATCTAAAGATGTGTATGTTGTTCCTAAAGTAAAGAAATTTCCACTTCCCACCCACTCATTAAAGCTTACACTTGCACTATTTGATGCAATTACACCACTTGACGGTGTATTACTGGCAACTTCTTCCCATGCGTCCGGAGTTAAATCCAACCACTCCGCAATTCGCATATCGTCAGTAGGAATTCCACTTTGTGCATCATACCTTAATTGTATTTCTGCTGTAGTCGCAGATGGTGCTTCAATTCTCCAATATTCATTATCACTTACCATTGTTAAATTTGAACCACTATTTATTGTGGTTGATGTATATTCCTGATTATAATATTCAGCCTCCCAGTATCCCCCGTCAGATACAGACGTAAGGGTAACATTACCATAACGCCCGGCATCACCAACAGGGAAATTAAAATTACCCTCATCGGAAATATATTTTAACATAGGCCCATCAACATAATTGTTTGATGCTGCACCAGAAACTACATTTTCAAGGGTATTTTCAAGGGTTAAGATATTAGTGGCGTCAGTATGAATAACACCATCGGTAAGTGTTAAATTTCCATTAATACCAATATCGACCGGTGAAGATAAGGTCAAGCCATTAACATTATTCATAATAAAATGATTAAATGCATTAGTACCTGTAAATTCTCCTATCCCAGATATTGTTTGCGCAGAGGCTCCAACAATTTCCACAATTGCATCATCGCCTGTACCTGCATCAAATGTTCCAGCATTAAAGGTGATATCACCGTATATGATTAATTTTTGGTCAAATTCGTTAATTACCGCAGGAGCACTACTGCTTACATCAGAGAAAAGCAAATCACCTAATATTGTTAAATCAAGATTTGGAAGTTCTCTTTTTCCAGTTCCACTAAACGTTAAGTTATTTATCTGCGTCATGTTACTTAGCACACTATAATCAGTTGAACCACCAAATTCTATAGTTCCTCCACTTGCTGATATAAATTCATTATAATAACCTGCAGGTAATGATCCTCGTTCAGAATATAATATACCAGTGCCGGTAACATTTCCAAGTCTATTGGCAAAAGTTGTACTTACATCTATCGTTCCAAGTATTTCTGAAGTATATGCATTAATGTAATTTAAGGCTGTTGTAACTTGGTCGTCTGCAACAATTCTAACACGTGATCCGTTTGGAATATCAGGTAAACTAAGAGATGCAGGAAGAACCCATGTGCCTGTACCATCATCCACACGCCAGGTATCTGCAGTATGCCAATCAAGCGTAAGATCAGGGGTTCCAAGTATTCCTTTTGAAACATATAAAGGCACTTGGTCAGGTATAGCACCAAGAAATGATGAGCCATCAACTCCTGCTGTATAATCACCACTCATGTCAACATCTGCCGCATTATCAAAATCGAAAATTAACTTTGTATTGGATTCATCAAATTTACTTACATCATCATATTTATTCCAGTTACCATCATTACCACTAAGTAACTTAGCTGTAATATAATCGTAAACATCGTAAGGTGAAGTTACTTCAACATCACCCTCATCATAATAAAACTCAACTGTTCCTGTACCATCAGTAATATCTTCTGCAATTAGTGTCCAATAATATTGTAATACATTATCCATATCAACAATATCAGGATCTGAGCCTTCTGAATCATCAATAATACTTACATGCATTTCATCTGCTGGTTTTATGATTAAAGAACCTGTTGTACTTGAATTTTGACTTACTATAATTACAACCGGAGTATATTTCCCTCCTGATCCTACAGGAAATGTAAATGAACCTGCACCGGAAGGAAAGAATTTTTTAAGCCCGTTATCAGTAAAAGACACATTTGTTTGTATCATATTATCTTCGCCAAAAGGACTTGCCTCTTGTATCATACAATTAACACCAAGGGTTAATAGGTTTGAAGCAATATTAAATACACCGGATTCAAGTTTTAAGAAATTTGTTATGGTTTGAGTATTTCCTTCAGGTAATGTAATACCATTTCCATTATTTATTGTTAATTTACCATAAGTACCATCACCTGTCATTACTTGTTGCGAAGCTCCTATTAGAGTAATTCCGTCATTAGAACCTCCATACACATGTGTTCCTTCATTATTTATATCACCATAAACATATATATCATTACTATTGTCATTTATAGTTCCATTTGCTTCGTTTATTAGAATGTTTTCAATAATAATATCGGTATTCGTTGAAACAAGATTAAGATTAGCAGCATTTTGATTCGTGAAATTATAAAAAGTTGTATTTCCATCAATTGCCTGATCTGCTGTTCCTTTAAAATAAGTTGTATTTTCATTAGCTGTAAATGTACCGCTATTTGCAAAATCTCCGTAAAGGCTTAGGTCTAAGCTATTGGCATCAAAGGTTGAGCCCGTATTAAGAGTTAAGTCTCCATTTAAAGTTAACTCTTTAACCCACATTTTAGCAGTTGGGCTATTGGTTGAATTAACAATTACATTTTCCAGGTTTGGTATAGAATAAATACCAATGACTTGATTTGCAGGAGTTGTTGTTCCACCAATGGTAAAACTTGAACCACTAGCAATACTAGTAGTTTCAGGATCAAGATATAGTGCTGCTATTGAAGGATTTGCCTGTTGACATGCAATAGTAATATTACTATTTTCCTCAGATTGTTGAAAAATACTACCATCACCTAAAATTTCAAACACGCCTCTATTATTTTCAGGTGCTGTACCGTCTTCTCCAATAATAATTGTAGCACTATTTTGTGTTTGTACAAAACTTAATATTCCAACATCAGAAGACAATCCACGCCTTATCTGCGACCCCACTGTAAGCTCCACATCTCCTCTAACTACAATAGATGCATCCCCTGAACCGGAATATTCAATATAGTTATTGGTTCCACCATTTATTAATGCAGTTGAACCATACTTTAAATCCAATTCACCATCAAGATAGATCCCTGTATTATTACCAGTAACTCTTACAATTGCCCCATTACCAACTCTTAGTTCTGTACCTCCCGGAATTGGAAAGTCATCGTTATTACTGGAAAGTGTAATATCAATACCACTTGCATCTAAATCACATTCTCCACTTTGCAATTCAAGAGCTTTTGGCAATGCATCCGTAGATCCGCTTAAAGTAAAATCATCATTAAAAGTGAATCGATTACCCTCTAACTTATTCAAGACAATTCGATACAGTTCAGTATTTTCAGAACCTGTCCTATCAAAATTCTCGCTTGTGCTACCAACTAATTGTAAAATTGCATTATTTGCAGTTGCACCGATATTATATAAATCAATAATACCTACACCCTGTATTATACTACCGGATAAAATGATATTGTGTTCAAGAGATGAAGGTGTTGCGTTATCTACTATAATTTCCCTATAATTTGTTGGTGTAGTTGTTCCGATATTATCTTGTGTAAAATCAATATCACCTCCAACAGTTAAAGTGCGGACAGTACCTGTTGAGCCAAATTCAAGTTTACCATCATCCCAATCCCCAATCCAGACATTGCCATTAACAGTTATATCACCATTAGCACCTGTGTTCAAGCTAAGTATTGAGTTCCCTCTTGAGCTAATATTCCATTTAACAATTATATCTTCTGTAAAAGTAAACCTATTCCCATCACCTTCAAACATTACATTTGGATATACAATAGGTGTTGTTGGTAAATTTACACTAGCCTCACTAGTCTTATATAAGAACCAGCTGTATTTCTCATTGGCAAAATCACCAAAATCGCCCGATACTACTGGGTCATCAGCATTATCAATCCACTGTGTAAAAATTCCTGTGCCGGAGACATTTCCTAAATCTACAGTATTATTAACTTGAATTTGCAATCTAGGCAAGTCTTTTATATCTGTAGTTACCGTTGTATCATGGTCAAATTGTAATTTTGCAATTTGAATAGTGCTACTACCCGAATTAACATTAACTCTATTACCATTTTGGATAATAACAATATCACTTGCATCCGGTAAATCACCGGTACTTGTTATTAAAGTTCCATCCTGATCTTCCCACATAGGGTCAGCACTAACGTCAAACCAGTCACCATCATGTCGGGAATAAAAAATAACAGTTCTTCTAAATACATTGTTTTTT
>JAOZNO010000359.1 GCA_029933755.1 Bacteroidales bacterium
TAGTATCCTAAACTTTTTACAAAATTAAAAAAAGATACTTCCTGCCCATAAATGTACAAAAAATAAACCAAGTTTATAAAATACAACGGACATATCTATATTTTCACATAACTGGAAAGTAAAATAGCGTCTCATACCCTATTATAGCTATATGTTAACATTAGTTTAGTGTTTAAATAAAAAAACCTAAAATGGCTTTAGCCCTCAACGGGGTTAATCTTACTGTAAATTTATTATTAGAGCTGGCCTAAAGAATAAAATTGCTAAGATTCTGATTTAACAATTCAATATTACGGCTCACCCTTTGTAAGTGCAGGTGATTATTCAGGATTCAAAAAAATTACGAATCCTCATGCTGATAAATATACCAATAGGTTTACTTCATATACAGATCAACAAATAAGCTGCTCAGAAGATGATGGCATTTACATGATTGACGAATCAGGAGATGGAACAACAGACTATTCCTTTAGCAATCCGGATTTTAATTTCAAACAGTTTAACTCAAATCTGGTTTTGCGTTGGGAATATATCCCCAGCTCAGCAGTATATACTGTTTGGTCACAGGGACTAACAAATTTTGAATCTCATGGTAATTTTAATTATTTTCATGATATGGAATCCCTCTTTTCAGAGAGACCACAAAACATATTCTTAATTAAGGTTTCACATCGTTTTAGAGCTGAAAAATGGTTGTAAAAGATAAAAACACGATTAAACCTACATTAAAATTCTTTTTAGAGAAACATAATCAGGTTGGATACGGAAACGCAGCAATTTAGTGGATAAGTACTGAGGTAATTAACAAACTAAATAGTGTTTCTAAGAAAACGCAATATTTTTGAGTGGCTCATAAAAAAACGACAAGAACAAGGCTTGTGAAACCTTGAAAACAGTGAGTTTACTTTTGTAAATGATCTATTTTCAAGGTAAGCATAACAAGGTTATTGGTGTTTTCTTATAGCCACTAAATACAAATCATTAAGGCAATAGTATAAAATATTGTGGGTAAAATTTAAAGAATAGTCCACAGATGAAATCTGCGTTTATCAAAGGTAATCTGTGGATAAAATAATAGAAACCACAAAATGCTATATCATAGCCAAATCCAAATTATCAATGAACTACCCCGCCACAGACGAGCTATAGTCAAATGGATTTTTATTCTTTAGGTGGAAAAACAATTACATGAGAGTAATAATCAGTAAATTCTGTAAATTCTGTTGCCCTGAACAAATATTGATTATTTTCCGTATTGTATTTTGCACAAGGTGCTCCATCCCACATACACTCTTTTAGCACGGTAAATCTTGTAATCCAATTATGAATTCCCTGATAACTAAAGCCCCATCCAAACTCATGTTGGCTAAGAAGTTTATTAATTTTATCATTATCCTGTTCCATAATAAACATATTCTCTAGTTTAATATCCGGCTGTTTCCAAACAAAATAGATTTTGCTTTCATTAAAATTCTTAATGCATCTCTTATATTCCTGGGAATAGGGGCTTATAAAAAGATAAGCCTTCCAACCAAAATGTTTGGTAAGAATATGTGCCATACTCCAACCCGCATAATATGTTTTATTATAAATTTGTCTATGATATTGTTGCAGACTTTCATAGTTTTCGCCTAAACCAGCTTTAAGAGCTTTCATTGTATACACCATACAATGAAACATTTCAGGTTTTATTTTTAATGAATCCAGCTCTTTTTTATAATTGTCCCATTCCCAGCCTCCTGCTCCTTCACCAAGCTCAACATATGCAGAACCTGCCCAAACAGAGCCATAATACTTACTAATTCCTTTATGATAATTTGAGAAATAATCATTTTCAATTTTAGCAACTGTATTTATTGCTTTAGGTGAATCAAAACCAACATATTCATTTTTTAAATTACTGTATTTGATTACGGTATAGGGAAAATATTCCGATATGTAATCATCATACTCCTTTTTAATTTGTATTAAACTATCTACAATTAACAAGCTATCCACAATTCTAATTGAGTCAGCATGTGACAAGTTATTTTTGCCTGTATTTTTATCCTGAACGCAAGCAACAATAAAAATAAAGCTAATCAATACTGTAACGTTTTTTGCTATTTTTGTCATGTATCAATTTTGAAGATGTTAAGACCACTTCTATTAATACGAAATAGCAAGTGTTTTTATTTCGTAAGGCAGAAAAATAATCTTAATTATTCCACTTTTTCTTTTGCTAATGAAGCCATTCCCGTTAATGCCCCAATATTCATAGAATCAAGAGCAGAACTAGGAACAATAATCAACGAACCTTTTTCTTTTAAACCCTCAAAAAGCATATTCATACCACGTAATTGCAAAGCTACCGGATTGTTAATGTACTGTTCGCTGGCTTTGGCAAATTTCTCAGCAATTTCCGTTTCTGCAGTTCCCAATATTACACGGGCTTGACGTTCTCGTTCTGCCTGGGCTTGTTTGCTCATAGCATCTGCTAATATCTGTGGAATTACAATATCCTTAATACCAACACTTTGACAGGTAATACCCCACGGATTTGTATGTTCATCAAGCACTTTTTGTATATCTCCTGCAATCTTTTCCCTATCTTGTAATAAATCTGCTAACTCATGTTTTCCGATAATATCACGTAAGCCAATTTGCGCCATATAGCTAATAGCTTTTTGATATTCCTGAACTTCCAAAACCGCTTTTTCAACATCCCACACAGTCCAGTAAACAACAGCATCAACATTAACAGGCACGGTATCTTTTGTTAATGTTTCCTCAGCTGAAAAGTCTGTAACCCGCACACGTTGGTCAATATAGCAATCAACCTTGTCAATTATCGGAATAATAAAAAATAAGCCCGGGCCTTTCATTCCTGTGTATTTCCCCATCCTGAGCACAATCGCTTTTTCCCATTGATCAGCAATATAAATTGAACCGGAAAGTAATGCCGAAAAAATAAGGAAAGCAACAAAAAAAGGAATTGAAATGTACTTAAAAACAAATAAGAGCACACTCATAGCTATTAATACCAATAATACTGTTAACGATATAGGATTTATCGTTCTTTTTGTAATACTTAAAGTATTCAAATTTTTAGTTTTCATCTGTATGTTTTTTAAGTTCAACAATAATATCTTGTATAGAAAAACCGTAGCTAAAAGCTATAGTAGAAAATTCGTTGCAAATGTCCTGGAGTTTTTTCATCCGTTCTTTTTTAGGTAAGTTAACATCAACTTTGTTCACAAAAGTGCCGGTTCCCTGTTGGGTTTCTAAAACATTCTGAATTTCCAGCTCTTTATACGCTTTTGAAACCGTATTTAAGTTTATTTTAAGCTCTACTGCCAAGCCACGGACAGTTGGCAATTGTTCTCCAATTTTCAGTCGTCCTGAAACAATCCCATATTTTATTTGATCAATTATTTGGCGATAAAATGGAATGCCTGCTTTGGGATCTAAAACAAAATTAATCATAACATATATTGTTTTATTATTATATTGTACTAGTTTTATAGTACAATATTACAATAATTAATTTAGAAATCAAAATATTCTCTATGAAATTCACAATAAATTACATTTATAAATTATTAGAATCAAGAACTTATCCCTAAGAATAACCTACTCATGGAACAATAATTGCAATTCATAAAGCATTTATAATTATAAATCACATTTAATAAAATATTTTTTATTTACTTTGCCCCTTTTATTTTTGAAATTACACAAATATATGCGTAGTCCTACGGAAAATGTGATTGACTCTTTCATTGATAAAATCATTAAAGACTATATATCTCTTTATGGAAGCACAAACCCCAATTATCCTGAGATTATTTATTCGATTGGTAAACTTGCCTTAAATACAATTTCTAAAAGCAATGCAGCCTATCATGATGTTCATCATACGATTATGGTAACGGATGTTGGACAAGAGATTTTAAAAGGGAGGCAATTACTTGAAAACAACATTAGCTCTTCAGACTGGTTACACTTTATAATTGCTGCTCTTTATCATGACATAGGCTATATAAGAGGTTTATGCAACGGGGACAAAAATGGAGAATACATAAAAAACTTAATGGGCGACACAGTTGATCTTCCTTTTCATGCAACAGACGCTGCTTTAGCACCATATCATATTGACAGGGCAAAACTTTATGCCCGATTGGAATTAAGTAAAATTGAAGATATTGATACTAATTTCATCTCTACATTAATAGAAAGAACACGGTTTCCTGTCCCACCCTCTGACAGATATAAAAACACAAATGATTTACCGGGATTACTACGTGCAGCCGATTTAATAGGACAAATTGCTGACATCAATTACACAAAAAAAAGTGATGCTCTTTTTTCAGAACTACAAGAAACGGGATCAGCACAAATATTAGGTTACAAAACAAGCGATGATTTAAGAATGAAGTTTCCTGTTTTTTTCAAAAAAAATGTAAACCCTTACATAAAAGAAGCTTTAGAATATTTGAATGTAACTAATTCTGGTAAGAAATGGATTAATAACTTTTTTAGGAATATAATAACTGAAAATTCAAGCATTGATGCAAAACTGGTAAAAAAGCAATACACGAAAGTTCTTTAGCTAATAACCATCTCTAATAATTATTATGCAGCAAAATTTTCACCTAAAAACGGCATATAGCCAAAGCGGGTGTTTTTCAACAAATATATTTTGGAAAGCAGTAGAAGGAACTAGAATTGGCAGTAAATTTTCTCTTGGTCGCAAAATTGTTAAAAATGGCGAGTCGGGATATGCAAGCAGATTATCTTTTATTATTTACTGTTGTTTCGCATGTATGTTTATGTCATTAATATTTAATGCTTTACAGGCA
>JAOZNO010000360.1 GCA_029933755.1 Bacteroidales bacterium
ACTTGTTCAGCTTAGTTTAAATAGCTTAATTAGTCAGGTTACGTTTGATTACGCAAATCCTAAAGAATATAATATTGGAGGTATTTCTATATCAGGTATCAGATATTTGAATCATAACGCTCTTGTTCAGTTATCGGGACTAAAAGTAGGACAAAAAGTAAAAATTCCCGGTGAAGATATTACCAACTCATTAAAAAAACTCTGGAAGCAGGGGCTTTTTTCTGATATAAAAGTATCATATACAAAAATTGTTGGCGATACAATATATCTTGATTTTTATTTGCAAGAAAGGGCTAGGTTATCAAGGCTGGTAATATCGGGTATTGCGAATTCACAAATAAAGGAACTAGAAGAAAAAATAGATCTTAAGAGAGGTGGGCAGATAACAGAAAATATTATTAATAAAACAAGAAATATTATAACAGATTATTTTGTTCTTAAAGGTTTTTATAATGTGGACATTAATATTATTCAAAAAAATGATACCACTTATCAAAATACAGTTATTTTATATGTGAAAATAGATAAGAAAGAAAAAGTTAAAATTTCTGAAATTCAATTTATTGGAAATACTGTTTTTGAAGATGAAAAACTAAGGGCATATTTTAAAGAAACGAAACAAAAGAGATGGTACGGTCTTTTTAAACCATCTAAATATACTCCTGAGAAATATGAAGAAGATAGAAAACTATTAATAACGAAGCTAAATGAAAAAGGTTATAGGGATGCTAAAATTTTGCATGATACAATAGTGAAAAATCCGGATAATACATTAAAGCTAATTATTGAAGTTGAAGAAGGGAGTAAATACTATTTTAGGAATATTAATTGGGTTGGAAATAAAAAGTTTACAACTGAACAGCTTACAAGGGCTTTAAAAATTAAAAAAGGAGATGTTTATGACCAGTCAGTTCTTGATAAGAGATTGACAATTGATGATGATGCAGTTAGTAATTTCTATATGAATGATGGTTATTTGTTTTTTAATGTTACACCTGTTGAAATGAGTATCCAAAATGATTCGATAGATTTGGAGATGAGGGTGTTCGAAGGGCCACAAGCAACAATTAAAAATGTTACAATTACCGGAAATACCAGAACTAATGATCATGTAATACGTAGAGAAATTAGAACCATGCCTGGTGAATTATTTAGTAAAGAAGATATAATAAGAACAGTTAGGGAATTAGCACAACTTGGACACTTTGATCCGGAACAAATTGTTCCTACTCCAAGACCAAATCCTACTGATGGAACTGTTGATTTGGAATATGCTTTAGTTGAAAAAGCAAATGATCAGATTGAACTATCAGGTGGTTGGGGTGCAGGTATGATTGTGGGTACTTTAGGCCTTAGCTTTAATAACTTTTCAGTAAATAATATTTTTGATAAAAAAGCCTGGCAACCTTTACCTACGGGTGATGGGCAAAAACTAAGTATTAGAGCACAAACAAATGGTAAATATTATCAAAATTATAGTATTTCTTTTGTAGAACCATGGTTGGGTGGTAAAAAACCTAATTCTTTATCGGTTTCTCTTTCGCATACTATTCAATCTAGTGGTGGATATAATCCTTATGGATCATCAAATTATGGTGGATATAACCCTTATCCCACAACTGATGCATCCAGCTCAAATATGAAGATAACCAGTGCTTCTGTTGGTTTTGGACGAAGGTTAAAATGGCCAGATGATTTTTTCAGTTTGTATAATGAGCTAAGTTACAGACGTTATAATTTGAATAATTATAGCCTTTTTCCAGGTCTGGCAACAGGAGTCGCTAATCAATTGGCATTTAATAATGTAATTTCAAGAAGTTCTGTTGATAACCCATTGTATTCACGTAGAGGATCCTCATTTTCTTTAGGACTTGAATTTACTCTTCCTATTTCTATGTGGAATGGTAAAGATTATTCAAGCTTAACAACAGAGGAAAAATTTAAGTGGTTAGAGTACTATGAATGGAAATTTAAAGCCTCCTGGTTTACACAGCTTATTGGTGATTTGGTATTCAATATTGATGCACAATATGGTTTTATTGGATACTATAATGAAGATATTGGTCCTGCCCCAACAGAAGGTTATGAACTAGGTGGTGATGGAATGGGTTTTTATGTCTATGGTAAAACAATTGTTGGGCTAAGGGGATATGAAAATGGAGCATTGACACCGTTTGGAGGTGGTTATATTTATAATAAATATACCTTTGAGTTAAGATATCTTATAACACACTCGCAGGCAGCTACTATTTATGGCTTAAGCTTTTTAGAGGCAGGTGGAGCATGGAGAGAATTTTCTGAGTATAACCCCTTTGGTTTGTATCGGTCAGGTGGTGTAGGTCTTCGTGTATTTTTACCAATGCTGGGCTTACTTGGTATTGATTGGGCTTATGGATTTGATGAAGTTCCCGGAAAGCCTTCCGCAGGTGGTTCCAGATTCCATTTTATCATGGGGCAACAGTTCTAAGTTAAGATAAAAGACAAAAGTTTTAAAGATAAAACGAATAAGTCAAAACTTTAAAAACAAACAGATGAAAAAGCTCGTAGTATCAATTGTCCTTATGTTGTTTTTTGCTAATATTAATTATGCACAAAGATTTGCATATGTAGACACAGAGTATATTTTAAGCAAAATACCTGTTTATAAAGACGCACTTTCAAAATTGGATTTATACTCTTCAAAATGGCAAAAAGAAATTGAAGACCATTACAAAACAGTTGAAAGAAAATTTCAGGAGTATCAGAATGAAAAAGTACTTTTATCTGATGAAATGAAAAAGCGACGTGAAGAAGAAATTCTAAATCTTGAAAAAACAGCAAAAAACTTAAAAAAGAAATATTTTGGAGTTGGTGGTGAGTTATTTAAAAAACGAGAGGAATTAATTAAACCAATTCAGGAAAGTATTTACGATGCTATTCAACAATTAGCAACAGAAGGGAATTATGCGGTAGTTTTTGATACAGCAGGTGGAGCAACACTGCTATATACAAATATAAAATATGATAAAAGTGACGAAATTTTAAAAAAATTAGGTTATTAAAATTGTTGTAAAAAGCAATTAGTAATTTTTACCTATAATTACTAAATTCTTAATTAACAATAGTAGATTTCAAATACCTAACTAATGGAAGTAGCAAAAATAAGACATTCTAATTTGCAACAAGTCAGGATGTCTGAAATTAATTTTTATATTTGCGCAAGTTTTTAACTCTTAATTAATATTAAAATAAAAATAGACAGATGAAAGTATTAAATTTAATAGTGGTAATATTCTTTGTTGTAGTAGGATTTCAGGCAAATGCACAAACAACATATAAATTTGGACATATTGATTCACAAAAATTATTACAATCACTTCCTGAAAGTACGCAGGCACAGGCAACACTTGAGTCTGAAGGTAAAGCAATTCAAGAGCAAATTGAAATTATGCAGGTTGAATATAATAACAAAGTAAACGATTATGTTGAAAATGAAAAACTACCTGTAGGCAATCCTAAAAAATGGAGTGATATTATAAAAGCTGATAAAGAAAAAGAAATTCAGGATTTACAAGGAAGAGCACAGCAGTTTCAGGGAGTTGCACAGCAAAAAATTCAACAAAAAAGAGACGAATTATTTAAGCCTATTTTAGAAAAAGTAGATGCTGCAATTAAGGAAATTGCAAAAGAGAATAAATTTACTTATATTTTTGATATCACTACACTACTTTATTTTTCTGAAGAAAGTATTGATATTACCTCAATGGTGAAAACTAAGTTGGCGGCACAATAAAAAATCAATACCGTATTTTTAATAGTCGTTATTTAAAAATATGTGAAAATTAATGGTAGGCTGTTCATAGAAAGACAGTAGTTTATAAAGACTATTACTTGCTATGAACAGCCTATTGTTATTAAAAAAAAACGAAAGAACTTTATTTAAATGAGTACAGAGATTAGGCCAATAGGAGTGTTTGATTCCGGTTATGGAGGATTAACCGTGTTAAAGGAGTTTATTGATTTAATGCCGGAATATGACTATTATTATTTGGGCGATAATGCTCGTGCTCCATATGGTTCCCGATCTTTTGATGCAGTTTATAATTATACCCTTGAGGCTGTAAACAAGCTTTTTGAAATGGGTTGTGAGTTAATAGTTCTTGCTTGTAATACTGCTTCTGCAAAAGCTTTACGAACCATTCAACAAAATGATTTACCCAAAATTGATCCTCAAAAAAGAGTTTTGGGAGTAATAAGACCAAGTGTTGAAATGCTTGGTGAATTTACACAAACAAATAATATAGGTGTTCTAGGAACAAAAGGTACTATTTTATCAAATTCGTATCCTTTAGAAACAAAAAAGTTCTTTCCTGAAATAAAAGTAAGCCAGGAAGCCTGTCCTATGTGGGTTTCTCTTGTTGAAAATAATGAATTTGATAAGGCAGGAGCAGATTATTTTGTAAAAAAAAATATTGAATCCTTATTAAGTAAAAATAGTAAGATAGATTCAATTATACTTGCTTGTACACATTACCCGCTTTTAATTGAAAAAATAAAAAAATATTTACCTGCGAATATTCAATTATTATCGCAAGGGAAAATTGTGGCAGAAAGTTTAAAGGATTATCTTAAGCGACATCCTGAAATAGAAAATAAGTGTACAAAATCAGGTATTTATAAATTTTTCACAACAGATTCACCTGATGTTTTTAAGGAGCAGGGGCAAATTTTTTGTAATAAAATTACAGAAGTAGAGCATATTGAGCTGTAAGCAATTTGTGAAATGCAAAAAAAACAAACTAAGGTTTTATAAAAATAAACTCACCACCTTCATCACCTGCATTTTGAATTGTTCCGTA
>JAOZNO010000361.1 GCA_029933755.1 Bacteroidales bacterium
AAAAGAAAAAAATCAAATTGAATCAAATTAACAGGAAAGCCTGGTATGCCATATCTCTAAATTCTTTTTTTGAGGTTTTAGGAACTATTCTATTTTTTTCTGCAATTAAACTGATTGATAATCCGGCTGTTGTTTCATTTATTGTAAACCTTGGCCCTATTTTTACTATAGTTTTAGGTTTTTTTATTTTAAATGAACGATTCAAATTAATTGAGTATGGAGGTATTGTTATTACCTTGATTGGGGTATTGATCATTAATTATAATACAGAGACTGCATTTGCTGATTTATTTTCAACAGGAACTTTAATTGTTGTTTTTTCATCTCTTTTTTTCTCAATAGCTGTTATTGTTGCGAAAAAGAATATTCAAAAAATTGAACCCGTTTTATTAACGAGCTCCAGGGCTATATTACTTTTTCTAATTTCATTTATTTTAGTGTTAAAAGAAGGACTTAGTTTTTCTATAGACTTGAATCCATTGTTATACATAGCGGGAGGTGCTTTTATGGGTCCCTTTTTGGCTATTTTAAGTTCATATTATTCATTTAAATATATTGAGGTTTCAATATCAAATATAATTATTAGTACAAAAAGTGTTTTAGTAATTATTGGAGCTTATTTCTTTTTTGATGCAATAATGTCAGGAAATCAATTAATAGGTGGTGCATTAACAATTGTAGGAATTATAGTTATTTCAATGGCAAAGCAGATTAAAGAAATATTAAATTTTAAGAAAACATTATGACAAAAAGGGAAATATCCGGGTATATATATGCTGCTATTGCTTCTGTTGCTTTGGCAAACTCGTTTATATTTAGTAAGTTATCATTCTCGGAAGTTAATTTTTATCAATTTGGGTTCTTTTGGTTTTTCACAGGTACAATTTGGAATTTTTTGTATGTGCTAAGCATGCGACATAAAAATAAGTTTAGTTTTAGAGCATCCGTTAAAAAAATAAATAGAGAATTACTGGCTGTTTCACTTCTTGAAGCTGTGGCAACAGGCTTATTCTATTATGCAATCCTGATTATGGAAAATCCGGGTGTGGTATCTTTTATTGGAAATGTGGGGCCGGTTTTTGTTGTTATTTTTGGAGTAGTTTTTTTAAAAGAGTCATTTAACAAAGTGCAGTTGTTTGGAATTATACTGGCAATTGGTGGTGTTTTTGCCATAAGTTTGAAGGGATTTGATTCGTTTAACGAATTGTTAATATCGGGTAGTCAGTATGTGGTGTTGGCTGCTTTTTTATTTTCAATTGCAACAATTATTGCCAGAAAAAAAAGAAAAACAATTGATCCGGCTGTTTTATCTTTGGTTCGTGCTCTAATATTACTTTTTTCTTTTACACTAATTATTCTGGCAACGCAAAGTTCATTTATTATTTCAGGAAGAGCCTGGGCTTTACTCTCAGCCGGATCATTTCTTGAAGTTTTTATTACTATTGTATTTGCATATAAATCATTACAATATATTAAAGCGTTTAAAACTTCATTAATAATAAGTACGAAAGGAATTTTTGCCTTACTAAGTGCCTGGTTATTTCTAAGTTTAACACCATTATACGTAGAAATTATAGGAGGTCTTATAAGTATTATTGGGGTGGTATTTGTTTCTTTTGAAAGTAGAAACAAGTAACCTATTGTTTGTAGTTTTTTGTAGAGACACACGGCCGTGAGTCTCTACAAAAAACTAACCTGCATTATTATTCTTTTTCTTCAACAATAACAAAAATATCTTCGTTATCTTTTTTCATAAGGTATTTTTCTCGTGCAAACTTTTCTAAATTAGCTCTATTGGTTTTTAATTCGTGTAAGTAAATAGAGTCTTTTTTTATTTTCTGCTGATAAAATTTTTTCTCTGTTTTTAGTTTTTCCAGGTTTTTTTATAATTTAAGCCTGGTAAACCAACTATTAGAATCTACAACAGATATCCATACGAAAAAAATAACAGCTGTAAGCAAATACCTTTTTTTCACTATTCCATTAATCACTTTGTGAAAAGACCCTTTTTTCATGTGCTTATTTTTTAATTGCTCTTATTTGCCACATGTTACCGTCCCGAGAAAATCGGGACTTGTTTCATGATAATTATTTTTTACAAAAATACTACTATTCTTTATAAATGACAAAAAGTATTTAACTAATTGTTAGTGAGGGCGTGGCTTGTAATTTAAAAGTAAAATGTATTTACTATGTTATGCTGTTTGCAAATGAGCCACACCCTCACTTTATAAATTCAAGCTTATATACGAATAATTGAATGGTTAAATTAAATTATGAATGATAAAAGTTGAGCAGGCTAAGTAAAAGGAAAAGCCGCTTTTTCAAAAAAAAGCGATTTTCAAAAAAAAACTACTTTTAAAGCTTAATTTTTTTTAAATAATGGATGAGCTTAGTCTAAAAATCCCTGACAGGGTTATATTTGCAAAACACTAAAAAGTAAAACATCTGTAAAACAGCTAATTAACAAACCCTGTCAGGGGTCTTTTTCAGACATTATACCTTTTTAGACTGGACTCATGGATAGTAGCAATATTGCAAAAAGGTATTTTCGCTTAAACACAAAAGTTGTATTTTTAATTATTGTAGCAATATATGCTTTAGCAATAACCCTTGAATTCAATTTTGTTTTTACAGATGACTTTTATTATTTGAACTGAGCTCAAATATAGAATATTAGACATTATTCAATAATCAATACTCATTTTACTACCCCCCACTAATTAGGTGCATTACTACAACATTATCTCCATCTTTTATAATGGCATTAGCACGTACTTCCTTTTTAACAAGTTTATCGTTTATTTTAGTTACTAACATGTGAAAAGTGAAATTCTTAATTTTAATTAATTCTTGTACAGATAGTTCTGTTATTCCTGTAATTTCCTCGGGTCTATTATTTAGTGTAATTTGCATAAAATGTTAATGTTTGTGGTATTTTATATTACTTCTCAGCAGATTTGCTACTTGATTTATACCTGTAGAATATAAACCCTTGTTGTGAACCAATGTTTAAAAACATAAAAGCTATGCGTGAATAGTATTATTTTTTTATTGATTATTATAACTAAGTGCAAACTTAGTAAAAACAAGCTGTATAAACCTATTTAAATTGGTTCTAAATAATATTGTTCTGCAAACGATTGAAATAATGCTTTTATTAAGGTAAAAATATATTGATATATTCAGATAATTACAATTAGAATACATAACTTTGCAGCGAAAACATTGTAAAAATATATATATTAAATCATGAGTGAAAAAGTTGTTAAAGAACTTGATAGGGTAGTCATTAAATTTTCCGGCGATTCCGGTGACGGAATGCAGCTTGCCGGAACTCAATTTTCTGACACTTCAGCTCTTCTTGGTAATGATATTGCCACATTTCCGGATTATCCGGCTGAAATTAGAGCACCCCAGGGAACTGTAGGTGGAGTATCGGGTTTTCAGTTACATTTTGGCCACATCGAGGTATATACTTCAGGTGATGCTGCTGATGTTCTGGTTGCTATGAATCCGGCAGCTCTTAAAGCAAATATGAAATGGGTGAAGCCAGGCGGTACAATAATTATTGATATCGATACTTTTACCCCAAAGAATTTGAAAAAGGCTGGTTGTGATGAAGATCCTTTAAAGGATATAAAGTTTGGTGATTTTCATATTATTGAAGCTCCAATTTCAAACCTAACACAAGAAACCTTAAAAGAATCTGGTCTGGACAAGAAAAGTATTTTAAGAAGTAAAAACATGTTTGCTCTAGGGATGGTATATTGGTTATTTAACCGGTCTATGGATCATACCTTGGAATTTTTTGATAAGAAATTTGCAAAAGTTCCTCAGATTGCTGAAGCCAACAAAAGTGTTCTTCGGGCAGGCTTTAATTTTGCCAATACAATTGAAGCACTGGCTTCTTATAGAGTAGAACCGGCTAAAATTGAAAAAGGAACTTACCGTAATATTAATGGAAATATTGCTACTGCATGGGGTTTATTAGCTGCTGCTGAAAAGTCAAATCTTGATTTATTCATAGGCTCTTACCCTATTACTCCCGCAACTGATATTTTGCAGGAACTTGCAGCAAGAAAAGATTTGGGTGTTAAATCGTTTCAAGCTGAAGATGAAATTGCAGGTATTTGTACGGCAATTGGTGCTAGCTTTTCAGGGTCAATGGCTGTAACTACAACATCTGGCCCTGGCTTGGCCTTAAAAAGCGAAGCGATTGGCCTGGCAGTTATGACTGAGCTGCCATTAGTAATTGTGAATGTACAAAGAGGTGGCCCATCAACAGGTTTACCAACAAAAACAGAACAATCAGATCTATCACAAGCTCTTTATGGTAGAAATGGAGAAAGCCCAGTGCCAATAATTGCGGCAAGCACACCTTCTGATTGTTTTCAATATGCGTTTGAAGCTTCTAAAATTGCACTGGAGCATATGACACCGGTAATTTTATTAACAGATGGTTATATTGCAAATGGTTCAGAGCCATGGAAAATTCCAGCAATGAAAGATATGCCGGTGATAACACCACCTTTGGCTAAAGCAAATGATAAAGATTATCAACCATATAAGCGTGATAACCAGAGACTTGCAAGACAGTGGGCTGTTGCTGGTATCGAAGGGTTAGAACATAGGATTGGTGGTCTTGAAAAAATGGATATTACAGGAACGATTTCGTATGTGCCTGAAAATCATCAATTAATGACTGACCTGCGAGAAGGTAAAGTAAATAAAATTGCAGACTTTATCCCTGAACTTGAAATTATGGGAGATGAAGATGCTGATGTTTGTATGATCGGTTGGGGTGGTACTTATGGTCATTT
>JAOZNO010000362.1 GCA_029933755.1 Bacteroidales bacterium
TGATTAGTACAATTGCCGGAATTGTTAAATACCCATTCCGTACTTTTTTGCTCTACGGACTAACCAGGTACATACGATTTTTCTTATATGCCGTTGTTATTTTTGGTGCGATTAAAAGTTTTATTTAAGGCCACCTCTATTAATTACTTTGTGGCAACAATAATTTTATTTATTTGTTCACCAAGTCTTCCAGATAAAACCTTTAAAACTTGCTCTGCTAACTTATCCATTTTTACAAATGTGGCAAGTTCTATAATTCCAATAGTTTTATTATCATAAATAGCTGGAAAAATCATCAAATTTGCTGGTGCTGAGCTACCTAAACCCGATAGGACAGTAAGGTATTTATCCGGAAGGTTTGAAATATTAATTAATTCCTTGTTTACAGCAACCTGACCGGCAATTCCTACACCTTCTTTAAAATTCTGTACCTCATCTTCGCGATAAAGTGCATATGCACCACTCTTTTTGTATATATCCTGCTGGTTAACAAACACAATTCCTTGTACCAACTCATATTGTTTTGCTAAATTTGCCAGCAATTTTTCTGAAAACTCTTTTAACTCAAGCTTATTATTTAACCCTTGCATCAAGCTATTAATCGTTTTGTTTCTCTTTTTCTCTATATCAGAAAGCCTTTTCTGTTCTTCCAAATTTTTCTTTTTCTTTTCAGCAGCATCATCAACCTTATTACCAGATGCATATTTAATGATTGTTTCCTGTTTTTTTGCAGAAGTTCTAATAATTATGACAACAAACACAAAAGAAACAAAAGTTACAATCAAAAATCCCGCAATCAAAAACATTTTTTCTTGTTGTGATATCAAAGATTCACTACCACTATCAATAAATATTTTTTTTAATATAAAGAAAACCCATACCAATATAAGTGACTGAAAAACAAACATAATAATTATGCTTATTGTTAATCTTAAATTCTTCATATTTAATTAGTTTTTTTATTAATGTTTCAAAAAATTAAACCTCTTTTGTCCCCTTGTATTAAAATTTCATTTTTTTAAATTGACAAGAAAATCAACAATTTGATCTGATGTTAAAATATGGTCAATTTGAGTAGCTTTAATTGCTGCACTTGTCATTGTTTTCACCTGACATTCTTCTGGATCTTGTACAATTGTAAGTCCTCCATTTTCCTTAACCTGTTTCATTCCATAAGCTCCATCTCCATTTGCTCCCGATAATAGTATACCTATTAATTTAGATTTATATGCATATGCAGCAGACGCAAATGAAATATCAATTGATGGACGTGAATGATTTACGGCAGGTTCAGTTGATAAAGAAATATAATTTCCCAATTCAAAATACATATGATAATTCGCAGGTGCTAAATACGCATTCCTTTGTCTAACAACCTCTTTGTCACTAGGTTCAACAACATTTATATTTGATTTTATTGACAATGCCTCTACAAATCCCGACCGTACATGTTTTAGCCTGTGAAGACATAAAAATATCGGCATATTAAATGTTTTAGGTAAGGCTGCCAAAATACTTGTAACCGTCTGAAAACTACCCGCTGATCCACCTATTACGATATACTTGTAGGACATTTATTTGCTATTCAATTACTATTTTCTTATATATTTTTTCAGAATCACTCACAACAACAAACTCTTTTTCAACACCAGGAAAATTAATTGTTTCCTTAATGCCTATTGCAATAAATCCATCTTTTTTTATTCCACGACTAAGTATTTTTAGTGCATCTGTTTTTAATTGCTGGTTGTAATAAATAATTTTATTCCTATATAAAATCAAATTGTAAATTTCATCTAATTCATCTTTTAACAAATTATGATGAATTAATTCCACATTTTTAAATAAATCCGGATTTAATTTTACAACCAATCCCTTTTTAGTAAAAAAGTCAAAAATATTGCCATTCTCATCAAAACGTTCAAAATTTGCACTATTTACTTCCATTTTTTTTAACTCAATAGCAGCATTTTTAATCTTTTCAACATTCAATTTACTCAAACTGGTTAAACAAATTTTTACATTATCCAAGATTCCCATCTGATCAAGAATAATCAGCAAGCTATACAGTTCCTCTCCTGAATTACATTCAGGAATTAATATTTTAAGGTTTCCTGAAAATTTAAACTTATTTAAAACTGAAATTTTGAGTTCTTTCCAAAACTCCGGATCTCTGAATAATTCAGTTGTATCAACAAGAATATCATCAATAAAGAGGTCATAAAAGTATTCATCCTTATTAATTTTATAGATTAATTCATCAATATTTAGAAAGTGAAACCTGAACATAAAAGACTCAACTCTTCTTTTAAATGAACTTAATGCATAATTAGAAAAATCAAGTTCCTTATTTGACTTAATATTTAAAATTAAACTTTTTAGTTCAGATATTCCAACTGTAGTTCTATCCATATACTCTTATGCTCAAAGCAAGTTTTTTTTAAAAATTAGCAAGAACTGATTAATAAAATTAAAATATCATCCAAACAGGCTTTATAGACAGATAATTTAGACTTTAATCTTTTTTAATATATACCAGACCTGATTTATTGAAATTATTTGCAATCGCCCCAATGATACTTTCGTGAACACCAATCATTAACGCACCATTTCGGAACAAGCTCTTATAAAAAGTATTAATTACATGATTCTGCAAATCTGTATTAAAATAAATTAATACATTTCTACAAAGTATCAAATCAAATTTTGTATTAAAAATATTTCCTTCATTAACCAAATCATGCTTAAACCAAACCGGTTTTTTTCGTAAAAAATCTTTTACGGTAATAACATCTTTTACCTGATCAATGTCAAAATATTTTTCATAGGGTATATCCTCAAAATCTTCAAAATTAAAAGGATTTTCTCTAATTACTTTATTGAAATTATCAAAATACTCCAAATTGAAGCGATATGTGTATTCTCCGGCTTTAGCTTTATTAAGTACATCAGTATTTATATCTGTTGCAAAAACATTTGCTTTTTCTAAAAGCCCCATTTCATTTAATAAAATAAGCATTGAATACACCTCTTGGCCAGTTGAGGAACCTGCATGCCAGATATTAATTTTTCTATAGGATGAAAACTTATTTAAAACTCTATAGCGAAGTGTTTGCCATACGTTTGGGTCTCTAAATAGCTCTGTTGTATTAACAGTAATACCTTTAACTAGTTTTTCAACAAACTCAGGATTCTCTTTAATGTCAGTCACTAGTTTATCAATATCCAGCCGAAAATCAATAAGTGCTTTTTCTATTCTTCGGGTAAATGATTTTATTGAATAATCACTAAAATCATAGGGCGAGTAAGATTTAATTGCATCAATAACAAGATTTATTTCTTCTGGACTAACCGGCATAAAATATGATGATAAATAGTCTCAGCAAGAAAACACCAACAATTTCGTCACTCTTGTTTTGAAAACAGTCTTTTACAACAGTAAACTCCTTATTTTCAAAACTACGAAAGCCTTATTCTTGGAATTTTCTTATCTGACACTTAGTTTTCGTGCAAACACTAAGTAAGATAACAAAAAACGTCTACTTTTTATTCAGAAACAGCTGAAAAAAGTAGAAAAAATTGTAAAAAATTAGGTCTTAGATCTTAATCAAATTAAAACCAAATCCGGACAAGCCCGTACGAATAGAATTTAATAAATGTTAATATTGTCAAGACTACTGGGAATCTCCTTAATATTATTTTTTCCAAGACCAATGTTTTGTAAACTTTTTAGCTTAGAAAATTCTACCGGTAGCATAGTTAATCTGTTATTATAAAGATTTAATTCTTTTAGATTTGCTAAGTTACCAATTTCTTTTGGTACTGAAAGCAAAAAGTTATCAGATAAGTACAAATTCTTTAAATTTCTTAAATTACCAATCTTTTTGTTTAATTTATTTAATTTATTACCAGAAAGATATAAACTCTCCAGTGATTCCATTAATCCTATTTCAGAGGGTAATTTTGTTAAACGATTATTTGCAAGACCTAATTGTTTCACTTTTTTAAGATCACCAATTTCAGACGGAACCTTAGTTAACAAATTATCATCAAGATACAGTTCTTCAAGATTGGAGAGCTTCCCAATTTCTTTTGGTAATGAACTTAATTTGTTAGCTGTTAAAAAAAGTTCAATTAAACTTTCTAAACTTCCAATTGAAGAAGGAAGCTTTGTAATTTGGTTATATGCTAGGTCTAAACTTTCCAGTTTCTTTAAATTACCAATTTCCTTAGGAAGAGTAGTCATATTATTCTCTGTGAGATATAATATTTTTAAATTTGCCAAATTACCAATTTCTTTTGGTAAAGAAACAAGCTTATTACCATGTAAACCAAGCACTTCTAAGTTCTTTAAATTACCAATTTCGGGGGGTAAACTTTTTAGCTGATTTTCATCAAGAAATAATTCCTGAAGATTTGTGAGTTCACCAATTTCTGGAGGCAATTTACTCAAGCGATTTTCGTATAGGAATAAACGTTGCAAATGTTTAAATTCACCAATTTTAGGAGGTAATTCAGAGTAATCACTTGTTAAAAGATCTAGCTGGAATACTTTATCCGGATTTTCTAAAGCCTCTTCAATACTAGTGTACACATGTGTTTGGTCTAATTCTTCCATTGTAAGCAACTTTTGGGCATAGCATACAAAGTGGGCACTAAGCACAGATACCAAAAGTACTATTTTAAAGAAGATTTGAACCATAAAATTTAAACATCCCCAAATTAGGGGCTAAATTTACAAAAAAAAGATAAACTAGCCTGAATAATTCATGCGTTTTTTCTTTGTTGGAATTAAGGCGTCGAACTT
>JAOZNO010000363.1 GCA_029933755.1 Bacteroidales bacterium
AAAATGGAAAAACAAGTTAATATTTTATATGTCGATGACGAAGAAATAAACCTTCAGCTTTTTTTGCTGGTTTTTAAGAAAAAATTCAATGTAATTACGGCAGAATCTGGTTTTGAAGGACTGAAAAGATTAGAAGAAAACAAAGATATATCTGTGGTAATAAGTGATATGAAAATGCCGAAAATGAATGGGATTGAATTCATAAACAAAGCAAAAAAGAAATATCGTAATTTATCATGTTTTATTCTAACAGGTTTTGAAATTACTCAAGAAATTGCACAGGCATTAGATGAAAAACTAATCAATAGATATTTCAAAAAACCTTTCAATTCAAAAGAAATTGAAAACACAATAAATGAGTTTTTATAATATCCTATTATTAGTATGAAGACAAAACCCACTTATCAGGAACTTGAGCGAAAAATAAGACTTTTGGAGTCTAATGAAGAAAATTATAAGCAAAAAGTAGCATTTCTAAAAACTCGTGAAAACGAACTAAAATTTCTAATTGAAGAACCTAAAAAAGCAAGAGATATTTTTCTGAAAGGGAAAATTGCTATTCTAAAAATACAAAATAAGCCCGCCTGGCCAATTGAATATGCCTCTCCAAACATTGAGAACCTACTTGAGTACTCCATAGAGAACACAAATCATTCAAAATTTTTCTTTAAAGACATTATCCACTCTCAAAACATTCCGTTTTTTGAGCAAGTAATTAAAACCATTAGCCATAATGGGGATATTGGTCATCAGAAGCAGATTGAATTTCAGATAATTACAAAAACAGGTAATACGAAATGGGTCTATAGCCAAATTATAGCTATAAAAGAAGAAGGAAATAACACGAGCCATTTTCAATTAGTTCTAAGTGATATTACAGAGAAAAAGCAAATAGAATTTGCGCTGAAAAGAAGTGAGGAACGATATCGTTTATTGTTTCATAATTCACTATTAGGGGTTTATATTGCTGATAAAGATGGTAATATATTAGACGCAAACCCGGCATTGATAAAAATATTAGGATCACCATCGTTAGAAGAAACTAAAAAAATAAACCTTCTAAAATTTAAACCCCTTATTGATATCGGATATGCCAAAGAATTTGAAAGGTGTGTCAATACAGGTGCATTAGTCGAACAAGAGATTTTATATACCTCAAAATGGGGGGAAATAATCTGCTTGAAAGGTCATTTTGTTCCTATAAAAAATGCAAATGGTGAAGTTGAGCGGGTTTTTACAATAATGGAGGATATTACCAAACAAAAAGAAGTTGAAAAAATATTGAAACACTCAGAACAACAGCTTAAAAAAACCAATGCCACAAAAGATAAATTCTTTTCAATAATAGCTCATGATTTGAGAAGTCCTTTTAATACCATGTTGGGTTTTATTCAGCTTCTCATTCAAAACGTTGATAAGATTGACCAGACAACACAAAAGCAATACCTTAATATTATTGAACAAAGTGCCAAAAACACTTATGATTTGCTTGAAGATTTACTTTTATGGTCAAACACCCAAAGTGGGAAAATTGAATTTGAACCGGTTTTAATAAACCTATTTACTCATTTTGAAAATGCTATTGAAATACTACTAAATACAGCAAAAGAAAAGAGTATCCACATTAATAAAAATATTTCAAAAGATATTTTTCTGTATGCCGATAAGGAAATGCTATCAGTTGTTGTACGTAATTTGATAACCAATGCTATTAAATTTACCAATAAAGGTGGCGAAATAAATATTTACAGCAAAATTAATCGCGCAGAGCCTGCCGATCAGTTTGTAGAAATTACAGTTGAAGATAATGGTAAAGGAATGAATGCTGACACTATGAGAAAACTTTTTAAAATAGATCAAACAATATCAACAAAAGGTACTGATGGTGAAACGGGTACCGGATTAGGGTTGGTATTATGCAAAGAATTTATTGAAAAGCATGAAGGAACAATCCGTGTGGAAAGTGAAATAGAAAAAGGGAGTAAATTTATTTTCACCTTGCCTATAAATTAATTAGCATTTTTTCAAAAAAGCTCCAAAGTGGGCGAAATCTAAAAAGTTCGAAATTATACTGCTTTTTCATAAAACAAAAAAAGGAAAAATATAGAAAGAAACAATTTTATAAATCACTTAATTCCGAAGGTCAATAGTTAACTAGCTGATAGTCACGGCGTGAATTCTTAATTAAAAGTGAAATGTAATTAATACAACTTACTGCTTATTAAGTTATTCACACCGTGACTTTGGGTTTTTAGGAAATCTATAATAAAAGTGGATACAAGGTCGATCAGGGGGCTGGGCAATCAAAATAAAAGAAGTAAAAATTAATACATAATATACACATTCTTATGAAATTAGTACAATATTTCCATGGTAAAAAAGAAATGAACTATTTTGAAAAACTCAAAACCAATTTTTTGATAATTCATCTTTTAATTATACTTCCTGTTCTCGTTTTGTATGCAATTCAGGTTATTATCAGTAAAACAGACAACTTCTTAATTGCATTTTCTTCAAAAACTATTATAATTCTGTTTTTGCTTATTTTATTAATCATTATAAAAAAATATGGAATTAAAATAGCAGGAAAAGTATTGATTGTTGGAATTTCAGTTATTTTGATTATTCCTATTAATATTTTACAAGAAAATATACCTGCCATATTTAAATATACGAATGGATTTTATACCGTATTTCTTTTATTAGCTTATAGCACTTTTTTTGCCAACCGTATCTTATTATTAATAAACAGCTTTTTAATTACAATTACAAGCACACATGTATACCTGTTTGCAATTACCCAAACGCCTGATAATACAATGATTTTAGAATCCGGCTATTTTAATCATCTTTTTATGGTGATATTTATTACCATAATACTTTTTTTTATGCACAAGTTTTCAGAATTAGCGATAAACAGGGCAAACAATGAAACAAAAGAGAAAGAGCAAAAAAATAAAAAGCTTATAATAGCCAATCAAAAAATTAAAGAAAGTGAAGCCAAATTGAAAAACCAAAACATTGAACTTGAAATAAAAGTTGAAGAACGAACCATAAAACTAAAAGAACAAAATGAAGGATTAAAAGTGCTTAACGAAGAGTTAGCTGAAGAAATTGAAGAAAGACAAGTTGTTGAAAATACACTAAAAGACAACAAGATAGAACTTGAAAAAAGTAATATCACCAAAGATAAATTTATCTCAATAATTGCGCATGATTTAAAAAATCCTTTTAATGCGATGCTTAACTTCTCTAAAGTTCTATATGAGAATTTTGACGATTATGATACCCAGGATAAAAAAAATTCTATTCATTACATACATCAAGCCCATCAAAACACATATAAATTATTAGAAAACCTGTTAACATGGTCTCAACTTCAAAGTGGGAAATTTAAATTTAAGACGGAGCAAACAAAGCTAAACTTATTAACTGAGGAAACCATTAATCAGTTACGGCTATCGGCTGAAAACAAAGCAATAAATATAATAAACAAGGTAGAAAAAAATATCATTGCAAATGCTGATAAGAACATGGTATCGACTATAATCCGGAATTTAATTTCTAATGCCATTAAATTTACCCCTAAAGGTGGAGAAATAAACATTTACAGCAAAGTTAATGGTGATAAGTTTGTAGAAATTACAGTTGAAGATAATGGTAAGGGTATGAATGCTGATACCTTGGGGAAACTCTTTCAAATAGATCAAACCATATCAATAAAAGGTACTGATGGTGAAACGGGTACAGGCTTAGGATTGGTATTATGCAAAGAATTTATTGAAAAGCATGAAGGAACAATCCGTGTGGAAAGTGAAATAGAAAAAGGGAGTAAATTTATTTTCACCTTGCCTATAAATTAAAGTAGCATTAAAAAAAACAATCTAATCATCATAAATTTTAGTTTAACAGCCAAATATTTAATATCATTTCTAAAAAAAATAATAACTTAGTACCCTATAAGCCAATATTAAGTTTATGCAAATAAGAAAAACATATAAACAAATTGAGGAAGTAAAAAATAGAATAATTGATTTATCACTTATTTTTGCTACAATCATTGGTTTTACTGCTTACTTTTTAAGTTTGACCAGGTATAGCAAAACAGGTTTTGAACTATCCTTTGTAACAGATTTTATCGTATTGTGTATACTTTTAGCTATTACAATATTTAGAAAAAGATTAAGTCTTAAATTAAAAGCATATATTACAATTGGTGCCATATATGTATTAATCCTTGTTGACATGATACACCTCGGGGTTCTTTCAGCAGATAAAGTATTAATTATTTTAATCCCATTTTTCTCTGTTTTAGCATTTTCTCTTAAAAAGACAATAGGAATTTTTGTCTTGACAATTATTGGTTTTTTTACTATTTCATACTTTCATTTAACAGGTTATCTTAGCATACCCACACAAGATGATATAAAACTCAGTGCATGGATAATTAATATATTATTAATTATTATTGTAGCAATTGTTGTACTTATTGTTCAAAACAAGTTCAATTTCACTTATATAAAGTTACTTTCAGATTTAGAAAAGACTAATCAAACAATTTCTGAAAAAGAACGTAATTATCGTGAAATATTTAATTCTTCAACCGATGCCATTTTTATTCATGACCTTACTGGTAAAATACTGGACGTAAACGACAGTATGTTAAAAATGTATGGTTATGATAGAGTTGATGTTCCCAATATAAATATTGCTGAATTAAGTTCAGGAAAGGAAACTTATACCGCTTATGATGCTGGCGAGTATGTGAAAAAAGCAATTCAAGGTACACCACAAGTATTTGATT
>JAOZNO010000364.1 GCA_029933755.1 Bacteroidales bacterium
TGTGATATTTTTAATATCTGTATTGCCTATTTTAAGCAAGTGATTAGTACACTGGCAATTAGTAATTAAAATAATAAAACTACATTTTTAATTACCAATTACCAATGACCAATGACCAATGACTAATTCCCTGTAAATTAAAACATAGAAGATAATTATAGAGACCCCAGAATATTTAAATCAGAGCCTTGTTAATCTTCAATGTTTAGCACTTCTTTACATAATTTAATTGAATTTTTATTGCCGGTATATTTACCTTTTGTGTCTGATAGTTTTATAGTAGGTTCCCAATCATGACCTTCCGGCTTGGCTTCAATAATTTTAATAACAATGTTTAGGGGGTTCACTCCTACATCATTCGTGAAGTTGGTGCCAATACCAAATGATATTTTTATTTTATTTCGGCAATGCTTTGTGATTTTTTCGACCATTTCGGGGTTTAAGCCATCTGAAAAGACGATTGATTTTGACAAAGGGTCAATTTTAAGATTTTTGTAATGTTTTATTGTTTTATCGGCAAATTCAAGTGGGTCACCCGAGTCTTGACGGACACCATCAAAAAGTTTCGCAAATTTTGTGTCAAATGCCTGGTAAAAAACATCGCTTGTAAAAGTGTCCGTCAAGGCAATTCCTAAATCACCACGATACACTCTCACCCAATTTTCAAGTGCAAGTTTGTTTGCCATTTTGTAACCATATTTGGCTGCATGAAACATAAACCATTCATGTGCATGAGTTCCAATAGCAATTAAATCATATTTTTTGGCAAAATAAACATTACTGGTACCCATAATTGATGGATTTCCATAATTTTTTAATGCTTTAACAATTCGGTCATGATTTTCAAAGGAATATCGTCGGCGTGTACCAAAATCAGCAACACTAATACCTAACATATTATACTGAGTTGCTTTTTTTCGGGCAATATCTATAATTTTAGCTTCATCATATATTTCCTGTTGGGTCATTTTAAAATAAAGCTCCGATATTAGGGCCATTAATGGTACTTCCCATAGAATAGTTCTATACCAATACCCTTCAATTGAAATTTGTAAATCACCTTTTTTTTGAATAACACCCACTTCGCTGGGATCATATCGGTAACCTATTAAAAAGTCAAGATAGGTAGGATCAAGATAGGTACATTCTCGTTTAAGAAATCCTTTTTCCTCCAAGCTTAAGCTTAATTCAGCCATTTTTGCAATCTCTTTACGCAAAATCTCCCCAAAGCCTTCAGGAAAATTAGTATTTCCACGATTAATAAAATGGAAACGTACTTTTGCACGTGGAAATATCTTTATCACCGCATTTTGCATAGTGAACTTATAAAGGTCGTTATCTATAATGGAATGAATCATAATTATTAGGTTTTATTATCCTGTTGTAAAAAATATTATACTATAATCTTTTTTTTTTGGTACTACTTCAAACTTAGTGGGTAATTAATTAAAATGTTATGTTGATTATTTGTTTATACGTTTATTTGGTTATGCCCTTATATGCATATACAGCTTATAAACAGATAAACAAATCAACAAATAACCATTATTAACTTGTACTAAAAATTACTTTATGGTTAAGTACCCACTAAAATGGTAGTAGAACCTTTTTTTAAATATCCGGCTAATTTAATGAAAAATATTAAAAGAGTGTACTAAAATTTAAGCTTGGATTAATTACCAAATAGATTCTTAATCATTTTATTAATAATATCTTTGTTATAATATTACATTTGATAAATATTTTGATAATATATCTATGGGTTTGGAAAAAGAATTTTTAAAAGACATAGACAGCCCGCTTGACCTTAAAAAACTGGATGTTGAAGACTTACCTCAGGTGAGTGATGAGCTTCGCCAGTTTATTATTGATGTTGTTTCATTAAATCCTGGGCATTTTGGTGCTAGTTTAGGTGTTGTTGAACTAACAGTTGCTTTGCATTATGTTTACAATACACCTTATGATCGTTTGGTGTGGGATGTTGGTCATCAGGCCTACGGACATAAAATATTAACGGGACGGAGAGATAACTTTCACACCAACCGGAAATATAAAGGAATAAGTGGTTTTCCAAATCGGTTTGAAAGTGAGTATGATGCTTTTGGGGTAGGGCATTCATCAACCTCAATATCGGCAGCTTTGGGTATGGCAATGGCAGCAAAAGCCAAAGGTGAAACCGACAGAAATATAGTTGCCGTAATTGGTGATGGTTCGATGACCGCTGGCCTTGCTTTTGAAGGCTTAAACAATGGTGGTATTGAAAATTCAAACCTTTTGGTGATTCTCAATGATAACCACATGGCTATTGACCCAAATGTAGGTGCACTAAATGAGTATCTTTTAGATATTACTACTTCAAAAAGTTACAATAAAATTAAAGATGAAATTTGGAATTTACTTGGGAAGCTTAAAAAGTTTGGCCCTAACACCCAGGCATTTGTGCAAAAAATCGAAAATGCTGTAAAATCGGCTCTTTTGAAGCAAAGCAATATGTTTGAGGCAATGAATTTTCGTTATTTTGGTCCTGTTGATGGTCACGATGTAAAATATCTGGTAAGTGTACTATCGGATTTGAAAGATATCCCCGGCCCTAAATTATTACATATTCTTACAAAAAAAGGAAAAGGCTTTAAGCAGGCAGAACTAAATCAAACGATATGGCATGCACCCGGTTTGTTTGATAAAAAAACCGGCGAACTAATTAAGAAGCAATCTGATAAAAAAGAAGCGCCAAAATTTCAAGATGTATTTGGGCATACACTTGTTGAGTTGGCAGAAAAAAATGAAAAAATACTGGGTATAACACCTGCAATGCCATCCGGTTCATCACTTAATATTATGATGAAGAAAATGCCGGATCGTGCATTTGATGTAGGAATTGCAGAACAACATGCCGTTACTTTCTCAGCAGGCCTGGCAGCAGATGGAATGATTCCGTTTTGTAATATCTACTCATCGTTTATGCAAAGGGCTTATGATCAGGTTATTCATGATGTAGCTTTACAAAAATTAAATGTGGTTTTTTGTCTGGATAGAGGTGGTTTGGTTGGCGATGATGGTGCAACGCACCATGGTGCTTTTGATTTAGCATATATGCGATGTATACCTAATATTATTGTTTCATCACCAATGAATGAAGAGGAATTACGTAATTTGATGTACACAGCGCAATTACCAGACAAGGGCACATTCGTTATACGTTATCCGCGTGGTAATGGCATTATGCCCGAATGGCAGACTGAATTTAAAGAAATACAAATAGGCAAAGCACGAACTATAAAAGATGGGAATGATGTTGCCATTTTAAGCATTGGTGCTATTGGTAACCAGTTAAGTAAGATTTATGATCGACTTGATGAAGAAAATATCAGCATTGCACATTATGATATGCGATTTGTAAAACCACTTGATGAAGAGCTTCTACATAATGTTTTCAAAAACTTCAACAAAATAATTACCCTTGAAGATGGAACTATTGTAGGTGGATTTGGAACTGCTGTGCTTGAATTTATGAGCGAAAATAATTACTCAGCAAAAGTCAAACGATTGGGCATACCCGACCAGTTTATTGAACACGGAAGCCAACAAGAGCTTTACAAAGAATGTGGCTACGATGCTGAAAGTATTTATGAAGAAATAAAAACGATAATGGATTTGTAAAAACTTGGTACAGTCTGATTATTTTGTATTAAATGAAAGTTGTTTTTTGTGGAAGGTAATAGGTTAAGGTAGAGCCTTTAATGATAACACTACTTAGGCAGAGCCTAAGCCGAACAGAAGGTTCTTAAATTCTTTATTGGTAATTATGGTGTAAATTAGTTGAAATAAAAACTTTAAGCGTATTTTTTGCTGTGTGGTGCCCAGCGTGTAGCAACGTTAATAAAATATAGCGAACAGCATCACTCAGCATTGATTTTTCAAATCTAGTTTACCTTTTCACAATACCATAAAATATAATATCAATAATTGCTTCAATTTGTTTATCAATATCCGGGGCATCTTTGTTTTTTAATATGGTCGTTTCCATTCCCCTCATTGCAGTTATAAATGATGTAGCTGCCAGCTCAATATCGTAAATTTGAAAATCATTTTTATTTACACCTTCGATTAATATATTTTTAAACAAACGAATCTCTTCTTAGTCATAAAGAGTTTTTAGTCTTACAACAAAATCTATATGCATTAAACGCTTATCCTGAAGTGCCATATTGAAATTTCCAAGGCTATCAATAATATTCATTCGGGTTATAACATAAGCCTTTAATTTATTACGAGGACTTTCTTCTTGTTCTATGGCTTTAATAATGTTTCTTCTAAATACCCTTGCCTCCTGAAGCACTACAGATTGAAATATCTCTTCTTTGCTTTTAAAATAATAGTAAATCGAACTTTTACGTTTTTTTATTCCCTCGGCAATATCATCCATTGTAGTCTTTCGGAAACCATAAGTGTCGAAAATTTTGCCTGCAACAGCTATTATTTTTTGTTTTAAAATTGCTCTTTTTGTCACGCTAATTTTGTAATTGGTTAATTAGTGATTGGTAATTAGTCATTTTGCGGCTACTGAGCTAAGTCAAAGTGTCGCGGTCATTAAATAGTCATTAAGTCATTGGTCATTCGCTATGCTGTCATTGGTAACTGGTTCATTTCATTTACTATGATGTAATTTGTTGTCATTTCGCATCACTGTCATTTATTAATAGTCATTACTCATCTGATTACTAATTCTTTTTCTGACAATGACTACTTAATGACAATTAATGACCATCAAACGACCATAGACTAATACACCAATTTC
>JAOZNO010000365.1 GCA_029933755.1 Bacteroidales bacterium
TATCAGCATCTATGGAACAAATGGTTTCAAACATCAAACAAAATGCTGATAATTCGCAGGAAACTGAAAAAATTGCCTTAAAAGCATCTGAAGGGATGAATAAGTTAAGCAGTTCAGCAAATGAAAGCATCGAATCGATTAAAAAAATTGCTGATGAGATAAAAGTAATTAGTGATATTGCCTTTCAAACAAATTTACTTGCTTTAAATGCTGCTATTGAAGCAGCCAGTGCAGGGGAATATGGGAAAGGTTTTGCTGTAGTAGCCACAGAAGTTCGTAAACTTGCTGAACGAAGTAAATTAGCTGCTGATAAAATTAACCAGTTGTCAAATTCCGGTGTACAATCAGCTGAAAAAACAGGTGCTTATATGAATGAAACCATACCCGAAATTGATAAAACAGTTCAGCTTGTTAAAGAAATTACAATTGCCAGTAACGAACAAAATAGCGGTGCCGACCAAATAAACAATGCCATTTTTGAAATGAATAACATTACCCAGCAAAATGCTGCCAGTTCAGAAGAAATGGCAAGTAGCTCAGAAGAGTTATCCGCCCAGGCAGAACAACTTAAAGAGTTAGTTTCATTCTTTAAATTTGCAAAAATACAGAATCAGCAATCAGATAATACAAGTTTTAAACAAAATGCTAGCGCACCAATAAAGAAACCGGTTGAATTAAACAAGCCGGTAAATCCAATTCAGAAAAAACCAATAATTCTTGATATGTCTGACGAATCTGATAATTCAGGTTTTGAGAAGTATTAATTTCATGTTCATAAAGTCATCTGACAACTCAAAATTATTAATTCTCAGAAACTTAAAAATTAAACTATGCAGTAGATATGTAAAGCTTGCCTTCTGAAAACTGGATACTTTTCTCGTTTCAAAATAGTAATAAAACATAAAAAAAACAAAATGCAGACTTTACAGATGAACTAATTAACTATGAGTATTTTGACTAATAAAAAAAATAAGATCGATAATAATTCCAGCTTTACTAAGGAATTAAATGCTATAAATAGCAAAGTATTAAATTATGCCATACTAATTACGGTTTTATTTTCAATTCCTTCCATTTTAAACCTGATAAACAAAATCAACCAGGTGGGTTTTAATCCCATACAATTTATTTATTTCTTTTTAGCCATATCAGCTGTTGTATTATATTTTTTTAAAAGAAGAATTAAATTTAAAACGCGCTTTTTCCTATTTATATCCCTATTGATTCTTTTGGCTTTAACCGCAATGATAGATGTTGGTTCGATCGGGTTTTGGTCAAACTATATTATACTTATTGTTCTAATAATTACACTCTTTTATAGAAATATTTATAGTTTTATTGTTTTTGGTATTTTCCTGTCATTAATTATTTTAACAGCCTATTTATATTATAATAAATACTTCATTTATAGTTTTGACATATCAATTTATGCAAATGGTATTATTCCTTGGATAATGCTGGTTATTACGCTTATATTCACAGGTATGATAGTCATTTTCACCATTGGCCGGCAACGTATGTTTTTTATTAGTGCAATAAAAGAATTAATTATTGCAAAAGAAAAAATACAAAAGAGTGAACAAAAATTTAAAACCATATTTAATTCCAGTGCTGATGGTATAATAATTTCCGATTTTCAACAAAACATTTTAGAAGTTAATGAGTCCTTATTACACTTTACAGGTGTAACTAAGGAAAATATAAAAAATAAAACGATTAGGGATTTTGTATTGCCTGAATATCATAAAGCACTTCAGGATAGGGCAAAAAGCTTAATACCTAATGTAACCACACCTTTACTTGAAATATATCTGCTAAATGCAAAAAATGAAATCATTCCTGTTGAATTAAATACAATGCTTATTGATTATAATAATGGGAAAGCTATATATTCTATTGTTCGTGATATAGCAGAACGGAAAAAAATGGAACAGAAAATTTTGAGTACGATTATCCAAACCGAAGAGAAAGAACGAAGCCACTTAGCCAAAGAATTACATGATGGTGTGGGGCCTTTATTATCAGCAACAAAAATTTATGCAAGAGCATTACCAAATGTAGATAATGAAGAGGAAAGAGCTTATACCATTTTAAAATTGAATGAAACGGTTAATGAAGCCATTATTAGTGCCCAGGAAATAGCCAATAATATTAGTCCGCATGTTTTACGTAATTTTGGTTTAAAAGGTGCCATTGAATCTTTTTATCAGAAAATAAGCAAAACAAGTACTCTTACTTTTGATTTCCATTCAAATTTAGAAGAACGAATTGATGGAAACATTGAGACCGTCTTATACCGAATTGTAGTTGAGCTGATTAATAACACGATAAAATATGCAGATGCAAAATTAATTACTGTCATTTTACTTATTGATAAAAATAAAGTAACTTTAAACTATTCAGACGATGGAATGGGTTTTGATTTAAAAAAGGTGCAAGAAGAAAGTACAAGCATGGGTTTATCAAATATTTACAGTAGAGTAAAATCACTTAACGGACAAGTGAATATGAAAAGTGAAAAAAATAAGGGTTTTGAAGTGGATATTAGTATTGATTTATAAAAAGAGTTTGTCTATAATGTCAGTCGGTTTGTAATAATTTATTTTTTTACATTTTGTTAAAAGTCAGCAGTTCTCAGTATCCAGTCGGCAACTCATTGTAATACAGCATCTTTACTGCCTACTGAGAACTGCGTACTGTCTAACAAACTAACAAGAAAACTTACTTAAATGAATATTTTCAACTTTATGAACAAGCTAATTAGAATACTTAAGCATTAATTCAAAATATGACGGCACTCCGAAAAGCCGCTTAGCGGGTAATTCTATTAAAAGTGAAAGGCTATGGTTTCGGTTTTCTGTGATACTTATTTGTTTTCATCAAGCGCCAACGGTGCGCTTATCAATAGCATTGGGCGTAGCCCAATGTTAAAAAACGAATCAAAATCAAGCACCAACGGTGCGGTATAAAAATGGAAAATAATATTTCGCACCCTTGGTGCTTGTGCCAATATATGTTTAATTTACCCAATCCTATGGATTGGGCTATTGATTATCGCACCCTTGGTGCTAAAACACAAATCACAGAACATTTAAACCAGAGCCAAGTGAAAATGTATTAATCTGTATATCTGCTTATTAAAAACCCGCTTAGCGGCTGAATGCAGAAAATCACACTTTTCTGAGCAGACTCAAATATCTAAGCTTTGCGACATTGTGGCTTTTCGAGAAATTAATAAAGTTTACTAAAAAGAAAATGAGTAAAAAAATAAAAACAATACTGGTAGATGATCATAAAATGTTCAGGGAAGGTTTGAGCTTTCTTTTATCCAAATCAAAAACCATTGAAGTAATTGCCGAGGCTGAAAACGGCAAGGAGTTTTTACAATTGCTGGAAAACAATAAGCCTGATGTTGTACTTATGGACATAAATATGCCCAAAATGAATGGTATTGAAGCTACTGAAATTGCCCTGTTGAAAAATCCAGACTTAAAAATCATCGCTTTATCAATGAATGGTGACGAAGCCTATTATTACAAAATGATTCATGCAGGGGCAAAAGGATTTGTACTAAAACAAGCAGGGAGTGAGGAATTAGAAGAAGCTATTGAAACAGTTATGGCTGGAAATAATTTCTTTTCACCCGAATTAATGAAAAATATCATTATGAATATGGCTAAGGCTAAAAAAGTTGAAAGCAAAAGCGAAACCAAATATATTAAGCTTACCGACAGAGAGAATGAAACCTTACAATTAATCTGCACAGGTATATCCATTAAAGAAATTGCCACTCAACTATTTATTTCACCACGCACGGTTGAAGGCCACAAAGCACGAATTATGGAAAAACTAGGAGCCAGCAATTCAAGTAATTTAATTATACTAGCTATTAAATATAAACTTATTGAAATATAATTCCGCATAATGAAGGTCATCGCGAGTCACAAGGCTTCAAAAAGCCCACTAAGTGATATACCAAGCTAAAAACGCAAATATTAACATCTACTTAAAATGATAGATTGCTTACGCCATAGTATGACCCCAAACTCCTGAAAAGGGGCTTTGCCACAGAGCTTAATTTTAAAGGGATAGCAAAGCTCAAACTTTCTTATTTTGCTATGAGGTAAAGTCCCCTGTCAGGGGATTTAGGGGTCTTTCCTTTTGCACAAGCCAATATAACAGTACGAAAAGCAAAACATCACCAACCTACTTATTTACAGCCCCTTATAAAGAGTCGTCATTAATGGGGCTTAGCACGTGGCAACGGCTTCAGCCCTCACGTAATTAATCTCCCATTGTTATGCAAGTGGTTAAATTAAGAAAAAAAGCCACTTTCGAATAGTAAAAGATTGCTTCTCAGCTAGCCAGCGGATCGCCAAGACGTTCGTTGTTATCACTTAATTAATTCATTTGCAGATTCTTTTCAAAAAATTATTATTGGCAGAAAGAAAGCGGTCTCCCCAAATTTAAAAAGCAGCCAGTTATTTCTAATGAGTATCTAAGCAAACAATGAGGGGATTCTTCACTCATTCTTCGCTCTGAATGACAAAATAAAAAAGCCACAGAGCAAAACTATTCAAGATTATTTCTCCTCTACAAAAAATACCATGCACGTAAATTTACGCAGGTATAATTTTACGAAAATTACGTAAAACTGCTAATACCAGCTCAGTATTTCGATTCTACCTTTGTGCTATATTAAATTTATTAAAAATTACAGGTATGAAAATTATGATTGTTGACGATAACAAAGTTTTCAGAGAAGCAATCAGACAG